>JBCDFB010000124.1:0-8066 GCA_039178655.1 Pseudomonadota bacterium
CGCGCATCATCGCCCACCACATCTGTGACTGGCGCGTTCCCACCCGCGACCTTCTGCTGGACCGCGCCATGATGGGCGACGGTGTCATCGACCTTCCAGCCATCCGCAAGATGGTCGAGCGCGCCGGCTTCCATGGCCCGCAGGAGGTGGAGATCTTCTCAGAGCTCGATTGGTGGACCAAGCCGGCGCAGAGCGTCATCGCCACATGCAAGGCCCGCTACGAAAGCCTCTGCCAACCGGCTTAATGCATGTTCCGCCCGCGTGGGATCAATCTGAGCGGGATATGCGCTGGCGCAAGGTCAGATATCTGCCGCTAAAAAGGCGTTTGCCGCGGCGAACACCTCCCCGCATCGGCGCTCCGCACTCAGAAAGTGGGAGCCGTCCGAAATCTCCAGATAGCGCTTTGCGTTCGTTCCAAGCCGGTCCAACAGCGCGAGGGCGTCGGTGCGTGTGGAGGTCTCGTCCGCGCTCCCCCGAATAAGCATTGCCGGAGCAGTCACGTCCTGCGGCGCGTAAAGCGGGCGTGCGTTGAAAGCCTCCCACAAATCGCAAAACGTCCCGTTGGGCGAGGCGAAGGCCGGCGGCGTGCGGCGCGCTGCAAGAGGGTCATCAGCCATGGTGGATTGGACAAGCGCCTGAAACACCGCCTCATCGCGCCAGCCCGCCCCTTGCGGAATTTCCGCATCCCAGCGCATGCGCGTGCCGGCCTCACTCACCAGTCGCGTTGCCCGGAGGGCCCGGTTGAAACTGGCCGGTTCTTGCGGGTCACGCAGGACCGAAAGCCAACCCTCGTTCCGCTCGGCAAATATGGGCGCATAGAGCAGGAGCCGTTCCACGCGCTCCGGGCCGATGGTGGAGGCATAAAGGGCCGTCGTGATGGTGCCCCAAGAGCCGCCTACTAAACGCAAACGCTCAACACCGTGGCGCGCGCACACAAAGCCGATCGCATCGTCGATATCGCGAATGGCGTCGGCCGCGCGCGCGTAGGGCTTTTGCTGCGTGTCGCGCACGGCTGAACGGGAGAGGCCGTACCCGCGCACATCGAGCGCGTAGGCGGCGAACCCCGCCTCTGCCGTTGCCTTAAGCCAGCTCGCGCCAGTGTGGGGAATGTCGTAGAGCCGGCTTGCGTAGGACGCGCCGTGCACGAAGAGCACCGGCACTCGCTCCGGCGTATCCGCGTGGGCGCGAATGTGGAGCTGCAATCCGGCCTCATCGCTCGACGCGACAAAGTGCGAGGATGCCGTGTCGTGCGCGTGAAATGTCACCGCAGCGCCGCAGGCAGGGCCGTCACCAGCCAAGGAAAGGCAAACAGCAGCGCCATGCCGGTGATGAAAATGCCCACAACCGGCCAGGCGGCGGCGAAGACCTGTGCGGTGGACATCTTCTGCGCAGCCCCCTTCAGCGCAAACAGCGTGTAGCCGAATGGCGGCGTAAGGCTCCCGACGGTGAGATTGATGAGGAACAGCGTCCAAAACCAGATGGGATCGTAGCCCATGGCGAGGACGATGGGCTGATAGATGGGAATGGCGAGGAGCATGAATGCGATCTGGTCGATGAACATGCACAAGATCAGCGGGATCGCCATCATCAGCAAGAACGTGAGCTCCGGCCCCAGCCCGGATTCCCCGATCAGACCCACCAGCCCACGCGTCGCCCCGGAAAACGACAGGAGCTGGCTGAAGAGCTTGGCTGAAACGACGATGATGAGGATCACCACGGCAATGGTCACCGCCGACGCCACCGCCTCGCGCACCATGGCAAAGCTCAGCCGGCCGAAGATCGCCGCAACGATCAAGGCGCCCACCACGCCGGTCGCAGCCGACTCCGATGGCGCAGCAACGCCCAGGAGGATGAGCCCCATCACAGAAAAGATGACGAACAGGAACGGGAACATCTGGAAGATCGCCCGCCAGATCGGCATTCGCGGCGCGTCATCACGCACCTCAGGCGGCGGCATCGCCCCCCGACGAAAGTAGACATACGCCAAGGTCAACGAGGCGAATATCAGCCCCGGGATGATCCCGGCGACCAAAAGCCCCGCGATGGAGACGTCCGCGAGGGAGCCGACGATGATGGCAAGAAGGCTCGGCGGGATGATGGGAGCAAGGCTCGCCCCGGCGAGGATGGTTGCCGCTGAGGCGCGGGTCTCGTAGCCGCGCTTTTCCATCAGCGGCAGCACCGACCGGCCAAGCATTGCAGCAACCGCAACCGCTGAGCCCGACAGCGCGCCAAACACGGTGGAGAGCGAAATGGTGACGACGTAAAGCCGCCCGCGCAGCCGCCCCACCAGCCGGTCAACGCTGGAAAAGAGCACGTCCACCGTGCCAGAGCGGAACAGGATCTCACCCATCAGCACGAAGAGCGCGACGGTGACGAGCGTCGGAGACGTCGCCGTCTCGAAGATGGAGTTGGAGAAGAGACCAAAGCCCCGCGGCCCGATGAGGAGCATCACGCCGACGATGTTGAGGAGCAAAAAGCCCACAAAAATGCGCGCGCCGGTGAAGAGCACGGCAAGCAAGAGCCCGATGGCGAGCGTCAGGAAGACTGCCCAACTCATGGCCGCCGCATCAGGCCCAGACGGAGAAAGTGAAGCGCCGCTGAGGAGAAGCCAACCGCAATCACAGCAGTGATCCACCAGCGCGGGATGGGGTTTGCGGCGTTGGTCATCAAGCCGCGGTCGAACTGCCGCAGCGCTTCGCCGGCAACGATCCATCCGGCAACGGCACATGCGCCGGCGCCCAGTGTTGCGTTCAGCCGGCCAAGCATCCACGCCGGGCCTTCAGGTAATGCGCTGGGCACAATGTCGATGGCCACATGGGCGCTGCGGCGCGTGATGTCTGGCAGGGCAAAGAAGATGACGATGGCGAGACAGTACTGCACCGCCTCGCCCGACCAAGTGGTGGGCGCACCGAGCGCGTAGCGCATGAAGACCTCAAACACGTAGAGGCAGACGGCAGCGCATAGCGCAATGCCCGCCAGCACGAAGAGCCAGCGGGACGATGCGTCGTGCGCGGTGCCCAATGCAGAGATCACGCGCGCAACGCCCTTAGTTGGACAGGCCGGCTGCTTTCGCCTTTTCGCGCATCTGTGCCGCCTCGTCCGGCGCCCCCTGGGTCGCCACCTTCCACACGCCGTTCGACCAGAGCTCCTCCAACCTTGCGGCATCCTGCGCGGAGAACTCAGTCACCTCCATCCCGCGCTCCAGGAGTGCGGCACGCTCTTCACGCGCCAGCTTGTCAAAGCGTGCGATGCTGTCCGCCTCAAGCCGCCCGGCTGCGCGCTTCAGCGCTGCCTGTGCCTCCGGCGACAGGCTGTTCCATGCATCAAGGTTCATGAAGACCATCAAGCCCACCTGGCCAAAGTCCGGCGAGGTGAAGTAGCCAGCGACTTCCTGCCAGTTGAAGTCCAGCGCGCCGGTCAGACCCCAGGCGGCCCCGTCGACCACCCCCGTTTGCAGGGCGGAGTAGACCTCGCCGCCGCCCATCACGACACCTGCCCCGCCAAGAGCCTCAATCATGGGATGATAGGAAACGGTGCCGCGGATATTGCGTCCTTCAAAGGCCGGGTCGCCGTCGATGGGCTCGCGCAGGTAGTACCTGAAGCCCACCGAGCCCGTGGGCGGTGCAGCAATCAGCTTCATGCCCTGGGTGTTTTGGTAGTGGGTGTCGATAAAGTCGATGATGCCGGCCGAGCGGCGCTCCTCGGGCTTGGCAGCCACGGCATCAATGGCAAGGCCCACCGATGTGGTGCCGGCATGGTAGGCGGGGTGGGTGAACAGGAGATCGAAGACGCCGGCCTGGGTGGGCTCAAATTGCTCCAGCGGGGGCACGGCATCCGGCCCCGTAAAGCTCACCGTCACATCGCCGCCGGACTCTTCGGCCACCAAATTCATAAAGGGTTTGGCCACCTCGCGCGTGAAGACGAAGTTCTCCGGAAAGGCGCCGACCATGCGCAAATCCTGCGCTGCAGCGCCGCCGGCCGTTAGCACAACGGCGAGTGCCCCGGCCCAAATCGCAGTCTTTCTCACACCCATCTCCTTGGCTTGCGTGGCTTCCCTTGGCGAAGCGTCTGGTGCGCCTCTGCCGCGCGCAAGCTAGTTCCAAAAGGAACCAGTTGTAAAGTTCCATTTGGAACCAGGCTGATGTACTCAATGGCCATGGATCTGGCTTCCTCACCGACAGCCCGCGACGCGAACGCCGCCATTAGGGCGACCTTCGGCCCGCTCAGCGTTGTGATGCTGGAGAACACGGAGCTTTCACCGGCATGGCGAGTGAACTTCCTCGCCAACTTCTTCGTCGGCCCGCTCTACCGCGAGCTTCAGGAGCGGTACGGCCTGTCCCGTCCGCAGTTCGTGGTGCTTTACTGCCTTGCGCAGCAGCCCGGTCTGGTGGCGCGGGACGTGAGCCTTGTGACGGGGCTGCCCAAAAACTCCATCAGCCGCGCGGTGTCGGAACTCCTCAATGCAGGCCGCGTGCGCCGCGGGACGGATGACGCCGATAAACGGGCGAAGCCCCTAAGCCTCACCGCGCAAGGGGACGCGCTTCTGGCCGAAGTTGTCCCGCTTTTCATCGCCCGTCAGACAGCAATGCTTGAGCCGCTGGACCCTGACGAGAAGCTCATGTTCCAGCGCCTTTTGGACAAGATCATCGACCACATGCCCACTTGGGTGGATGCCGAGTAGCCGCTCGTCTGAGGCGCGTCCCGGTAGTCCTCTCGAACCCAGAAGGACAGGCGGCTGACACGACCCGTCAACGAATGGGCTCCAGCATAATGATATCTCCTGAAACGCCGCAGAACCAAGCAACTCGCACGCGAAACAGGCACGATTGGTAGATGTTTGCCAAAATTCGCGGCAGACGGTCGATTGTATACAGTTTCGCTTACGATACATTTTGGGAAAATTGACCAGGAAGGATCCCTGATGACCCACCTGCGCCCCATAGCACTTGCGCTCACCCTCACAGTCGCCGCGACCGGACTTGCCATCGCCGACGTGGAGCCGCCTGCAGACACCGTGAACGACGGCCAGCTCACCTACGGGATGGCTGCCACCTTCGCGCCGTTCGAATACATGGAAGGCGGCGAGCTGAAGGGCTTTGACGTGGAGTTCGGCGCTCACATGGCTGAGCTGATGGGCCTTGAACCAAACCCCATGACCATGGATTTCAACGGCCTGATCCCGGCGCTGCAGGCCGGCCGCATGGATCTCATCAATTCGGCCATGTACATCCGTCCCGAGCGGGCCGAACAGGTGGACTTCGTGCCGTACATGAAGATCGGCAACGAAATCGTTGTGCGCAAAGGCAATCCCGAAGGCATCACGAGCCGGGAAGACCTTTGCGGTCTCTCCGTCGCGGTGACCCTTGGCGGCATCCAGGAAACCTACGCGCGCGAAGATTCAACGGCGTGCGAGGCGCGCGGCGAGGAGCCGGTCAACGTCATGACCTTCCCCACCGCGCAGGACAGTGCCCTCGCCGTGCGCAACGGCCGCGCCGACGCCTTCTTCAACTCCACCCCTGGCGCGACCGTTCAGATCACCGTTGCCCCCGACACCTATGAGATCACCGGCGAGACCTTTGCTGCTGACACGCAAATCGGCTTTGCCGTGCAAAAGGGGAATGCAGACATGAAGGCTGCCATTGAGCGTGCGCTCGCCGCCGCCGTTGCAGACGGCACCTACGCAAAGCTCATGGAAAAGTACAACCTTCCTGCCTCGGTCTCGCTGTTCTAGCCCGCCAAGGCCGGGCCGGTGACCGACCTCTCGCTGATCTACGAGTATCTCGTGTCGCCCCCCTTCGTGCGGGCGGCCGGGATGACGCTCCTGATCACGGTGCTCTCGGTCATCTTAGGGATCGTCGTCGGCCTGGTGATTGCGGTGGCGCAGGAGTCCCGCATCGCGATCCTGCAACCCTTCGTCATTGTCTATCTCTGGCTCTTCCGCGGCACGCCGGTGCTGTTTCAGATCATCTTCGTCTTCAACGTGCTGCCCTCGTTCGGCATTTTGCTGTCCGGGTTTGCGTGCGCCATCATCGCGCTGTCGCTCAACGAAGCGGCTTACATGTCGGAGATCATGCGATCCGGCCTTCAAGCCGTGGGGCAAGGCCAGCGCAGGGCGGGCAAAGCGCTTGGCCTGCGCGACAGCCAAATCATGCGCTACGTCGTGCTTCCCCAGGCGCTGCGCATCGTGATCCCGCCCATCGGCAACCAATTCATCGGGATGCTGAAGATGTCCGCGCTGGTGTCGGTGATCGCAGTGGAGGAGTTGCTGCTCGTCGCGAACCAGAGCGCCAGCGCCAACTTCCGCTACGTGGAGGCGCTCGCCGCCGCAGGCATCTACTACCTCGCCTTCACCACTATTTTCATGGCGATCCAGGCGCGGATTGAGCGGTGGGCCGGCAGCCGCAAGCGCAGCGACGCACCGCGCCCCACATTCATGCAGCGCCTCCTGGGCGCTCCTCTGGCCGAACGGCTCAGCCGATGACGCGGCCCCTCATCGAAGCCCATGGCGTGGGCAAGAAGTTCGGCAGCAACGAGGTCCTGCGCGATGTTTCCCTGACGGTCGCGCCGGGAGAGACGGTGGTCATCATCGGCCCGTCCGGCTCCGGCAAGTCCACGCTGCTGCGCTGCATCAACCTTCTGGAGGATTTGGACAGCGGCTCAATTGTCTTTGAAGGGCGGGAGATCCGCACCGGCCGCGGCGCCCATCGCATCCGCCGCGAACTCGGCATGGTGTTTCAGAATTTTGAGCTGTTCGCCCACCTTTCCGCCGCGGACAATGTCATGCTCGCCCCGCGCCGGGTGCTCGGCATGGGCGCGGAGGAAGCCCGCGCCCTTGCCCATGAGATGCTCACAAAAGTCCACATTCCGGAGAAGGCCGACGCCCATCCGGACGAACTCTCAGGCGGGCAGCAGCAGCGGGTCGCCATTGCCCGCGCCCTCGCCATGCGGCCCAAGGCGATGCTTTACGACGAGCCCACCTCCGCCCTCGACCCGGAGATGATCAAGGAGGTGCTCGACGTGATCCGCGAGCTGTCCCAAGACGGGATGACCTCCATCGTGGTGACGCACGAGATGGGCTTTGCGCGCAGCGTTGCCGACCGCATCGTCTTCATGGACGAGGGCGAGGTGATTTCCGACGCTCCCACCGACACGTTCTTCGCCGGCAGCGCCCACCCCCGGGCCGCGCAGTTCCTCCAGCAGATCTTGCCACACTGATGCTGGACACTGCCGCGACGCTTGCTGACCTTGTCGCGTTCGACACACAAAACCCGCCGGGCCGCGAGACCGCGGCGGCAGCCTACGTGCACCGGGTTCTGAGCGACCTCGGCTTTGCCACAGAAACTGACGAATACGCGCCCGGCCGCGCCAACGTGATCGGCCGGCTGGCAAACGGCACCGGGCCGCACTTCGTCTTCAACACCCATCTGGACGTTGTTCCGGCCGGTGAGGGGTGGACGGGCGATCCGTTCACACCGCGCATGGAAAACGGGCGGCTCATCGCCCGCGGCGCCTGCGACGCCAAGGGGTCGCTCGCCGCCATGCTGGGCGCCTGCGCCAATCTGGCTGCCAACCGCGAGACCTGGTCAGGCACCCTGTCGGCGGTGTTCGTGGCCGACGAGGAAGCCGCGAGCGCCGGCGCAAAACACCATGTGAGCCGAGGCGCGCGATACGACTACGCGGTGATCGGCGAACCCACCGGCAACGGCGTTGTGTGCGCCCATAAAGGGAGCCTCCGCCCGGTCGTGGAAGTGCGCGGCAAGACTGCCCACTCCGGGACACCGCAGGAGGGCATCAACGCCATTTTCCATGCCGCGCGGCTTCTGTCGCGGTTCGAGCAGCTTAGCGAGGAGATCGCAAACATCACCCATCCCCTCTGTGGCGCCGCGTCTTTGACCGTTACGCGCATGAGCGGCGGGCACGCGGACAATGTCGTTCCGGAGTTGGCCTCATTCCTCCTCGACCGGCGCATGGTCCCCGGCGAGGACCCGGACGCAGTCGCAGCCGCGCTCCAGGCAGTCATCGAGGCGGCTCGCGCGGAGGATGGCACCGATGCCGCCATCACACGC
>JBCDFB010000125.1:0-8064 GCA_039178655.1 Pseudomonadota bacterium
ACTTTGCCGTGGAGGATTTGGCCCCGGCTTTCGGCTTGCCGGCCGGTGCCTTTGCAGCGGCCGGCTTCGCTGGAGCCTTCGCTGCAGCAGCTTTCGTCTTGGTGGTAGCCATCTTCGCCCCGCCTTTGGAACTCGTTGTTGACGACTTGGCTTTGCTCGTCGCTGTCGGCGACTTGGGTTTTGCCGTTGTCGCCGTTTTCGCCTTGGTCGCCGTTGGCGACTTGGCTTTACTCGCCGCACTCGCAGCCGGCGCCTTCGCCTTGGTCGTGGCGGCCGGCGCTTTGGCTTTCGCAGTGGCAGCTGGTGCCTTGGCTTTCGCCGGTGCCGTTGCTGACTTCGCTTTCGTTCCCGCGGGCGACTTCGTTTTAGCCGCCGTCGACGACGTGCTCGCTTTGGCATTGGCCGTCGGCTTGGACGGCGGCTTTGCAGGTGTGGCTTTTCCGGCTGCACCGTTCGCTTTGGAAGGCGGTTTCGCGGAGGTCTTGCGAACGGATGTGGCCTTGGCCGCGGCCGCTCTGGTGATGGTGCCGGCCGATGGCTTTTTGGCCGCCGGCTTCGTCGCGGCTGACACCCCGTGCGCCTTCGCATCAACGAATTTGCAGAAGCGGCTGGTGTTGCCCGACTTCGTTTTGTCTTGGATCAGGACGGCGAGATCATTCTCGTCGAACTGCTTGAAAAACGCGTCCCACGACATCTCCTCCAGCCCGGCGTCTTTTTTGCCGAAGTCGAAGCGCAACATGGCGCCCGGGTTGTCGTCGTTCGCTGTTTCTTTGACCATCGACGGCCGACCGCCCCGGGCCTCCGCCCACGCTTTGATGGTGTCGTGATCTCTGGTGAGTTGTGCTTCGCTCATTCCGCTAGCCCTCTGCTTAGCGGCGCACCTATGGCGTACTACCGCCGCCCTCCAGCATTCTTATGTCTGATTCTTCAAACGAATGCTACAACGGAAGCCCCACGCAAGCTTCGACACGCCGTTATGGTGATGAGTTACTTACCCTGCGCCGTCTTACCGACCTTTGAAGCGATAAAATGAAATGGGCGGCACTGTCACTTGCGGGCCAACGACGCCCATCGTCTTGCAGATAAGATATCACCCGTTCGCGGTCGCGAAGCCAAGTCTCGCGGCCGCTCTTGACCTTGGTCCATGCGCCTTTGCTTAGCATTTCCACAGTCTTGTGCGAAAGTTGCGGCAAATCGAGCGGGCGGTCAGGGTCATAAAGAATCCCACTTGCCATGTGGCCGATGTACTCGTTCGCTGTGGCGGTGTCTGGCGCGACCACCACTTGGCCCGATGCCATCGCCTCCAACATCGTCATACCGATCCCTTCGTAGAGCCGCGGCACGAAATGAAAATGGGGCGTCGACATGATCTGCAAAAACTTGGCGCGCTCGTCGAACCAAGTGGACTGCGTGATCGACACGTCCGCCAAGACGCCCCGTGAGCGCAGCGCATCACGACCACGGCCCTCGTGTGCAAAGTCAGGCGCTGCATGGACGTGAAGCGCGCCGATGCCAATGGCGCGACACTGCTTGGCGACCCTTCCTATGTTGATTGCGCCACCCGGCCTGCGCTCCCAAAAGAACCCGCTCCATGATTGCCGGTCTTGCGCTCTGGAAGGGACCTGTCGGAAGGACGGGTAGTATTGGGCGTAGATCGAGCGTTGGTCGAGCCGCTGCAGCTTTTCGTGCATGGCGCGGCTGAAGCACAGAAAGCGCGAGTTGACGAATTGCCGCCAGAACGCATCGGGCAGGTCCCGCGCGCCGTCGTACATCGGCACGATGACGGCGTTCCTCAGCCCGAGCGGGACGAGGCGGGCCGCCACATACTCGGTCTGCGCAAAAACCCAAAGATCATAGTTCCCCTCCAGAAACTCCAGGACGAGGGGATCGTCACTCTGCCGCGGGGCGTCAGGGGACGAGTGGCGCACAGTCACCGTTCCGATGGACTGCAGCAGTTCAAGAATAAACCGGGTGGAGTCTGTGCGCTCGTGGAACGGGTGGCCGATGTAGCAGATGCGCATGCCCGACACCCCTCAGTCCAACTCGATGCTGACGAGCGCAACGCCGAGGTCTCGCGGGTCTGCTCCAGGGCGGGCGGATCGGTTCGGGTGCAGCATCACCGTATTCGTCTCGCCGGGCTGCAGCACGGCGCCAACGTCCAATTCGAGCGCGCCAACGGGCCCCGCGTAGCAGTCCGCACCGTTTATGGTGACCTGGATGGTCTGTGCGGTCACTGCGGGGTTCGCCTGCAGATCAAGGCGCAGTGTTTGGACCGGCTCGGCAACGCGGATGTTGAGTTCGCTGGATCTGCCGCGAGACCAGGTGAATGCGGCCTCGAAGCCATACCAGCCGGGTCCGAGTAGGTCGCCGGCCTCATCGGCACCGGCACTGGTAAAAAATATCCTGTCGCCGCGGCGGACAGGCCTGCCTCGAGTATTGGAGACGAAGTCGAACGCCACGAGAGCGAATGCCGCCAGCGTGTCGCCAAGCGGTGCGGCAGCGTCGGCAAGCAGATCCAGCACCGCGCCTGGCGCCACGGGTCTGGAAAGGGGCAGGACGACACGGAACGGCCCTTCGTCCGCAGTTGCACGCGCCAACGCCTCTCCACCGTCCATCAAAGTGAGCCGCTGTTTCCCGGCAATGTTCACACCTTCAATGACAAGGCTTCTGACGCTCTCCTGCGGCGCCAGGAAACTTGCCCCGTCAGCGGAGATCGCTCTGTAGCGTTTGTAAATGCTGCGGGCAGGATCAGGCGGCTGCCAGGCTGAGACACCGCAGATGATGTCACCGGCGAGGCGCGTGCCCGTTCCATCAAATGGCGAGCCGCCGCCGAAGTAGAACGCGTCAGCCTTGTCGGGATATTGGGTGACGCTGCGGTTCAGAGCGTTCCATTCCAGCTTCAGAAGATCTGAACGCTCGGCGGAAAAGCCGCCAGCTGCATAAATGGCGACCGTCTCATCCACGTATTGGATTTGCGCACCGCTTGAATGGGCGCGGATCAAAAAGTCATGGTCGGCGCACACCCGAAATGCCGGGTCGTAGCGCAGCTCTCTGAGAAGTGCGGTTCGCGTCAGGGTCGCCTGGTGCGCAGGGAACCGAGCGACCCACTCCTGCGACGGCCCGGCGCGCGCCATTTCGTCCATCAGCACCGCAAAGGGCTTTGAGGACACAAACGTGTCCGTGCGGCCGGTGGAGTAGATGTGATCACCATAGACGATGTCGGCTGCACTCGCCGCGCGACCGAGCAGCTTTGAAATCGCGTTTGCGCTGTGGAACATGTCGCCGGCATTGAGGAAGAGCAGCATCTCGCCGGAAGCCAGCTCTGCAGCGCGGTTCATGGCGTGAAAGATCCCGCCGTCCTCTTCCACATGCAGCAGGTGGATGTCGTCTTTAAAGAGCGCGATCTCCTCGTGCGTGCGATCCCAGCTTGCACCGTCCACGACCATCAGTTCGATGTTTGGGTAGTCTTGGGCGAGGACACTTTCCAAGGTGAGCGCGATGGTGTTGGCCGCATTGAGCGCGACTGTTGCGATGCTGACTGTCCGTCCGTTCACGGGAGTTGCCGCCTCACGCGGCGGCAGCCTCTTGGGCCTTGAACCAACGGTAAACGTCGGCGAGGCCCTCGCGAAGGCCGATCTGCGCACGCCAACCCAACGCCGAGAGGCGTGAGGCATCCATCAGCTTGCGCGGAGCGCCGTCGGGCTTATCGGTATCAAACACCAGGTCGCCATTGAAGCCGACCACATCCACGATCATCTCCGCCAGCTCGCGGATGGTGATGTCTTCCCCGAGGCCGATGTTGAGATGCTCGTAGCCGTCATAGTGCTTGGCAGCGTGGATGATCCCGGACGCGCAGTCGTCCACGTGCATAAACTCACGTTTGGGCGATCCCGTCCCCCACACGACAATTTCCCGCGCGCTGGACATTTTCGCTTCGTGGGCTTTGCGCAAAAGCGCGGGGATCACGTGGCTGGTCTCAAGGTCAAAATTGTCGCCCGGGCCATAAAGGTTGGTGGGCATGACGGAGATGTACCGCGCGCCAAACTCTTTTTGCAGCGCTTGGCACATCTTGATGCCGGCAATCTTGGCGATGGCGTACCACTCATTCGTCGGCTCCAGTGGGCCGGTGAGCAACTGCTCCTCGCTCATGGGCTGGGATGCGAACTTTGGATAGATGCAGGACGAGCCCAAGAAGATGAGCCGCTCCACCCCCACCTCGTGCGCCCCGCGGATGAGCGCCAATTCCAGCTCCAGATTGTCGAACAAAAAGGCCGCGGGATAGGTGTCGTTGGCAAGGATGCCGCCCACCTTTGCCGCCGCCACAAAGATGACGTCCGGCCGGTTGTCGCGAAGCCAATCTTTGACCGCGCGCGCGTCACGAAGGTCAAGTTCAGCGCGAGCCACCGTCAGAAGTTCAGCCGGCCCCTCCGCATCAAGCGCGCGCACGATGGCTTGGCCGACCATGCCACGATGGCCAGCGACAAATACGCGTTTGCCGGAAAGCGAATAGAGCGGATCCACCATCATCCTCTTGCCAGCGCGCCTACGGCCAAAGCCACCAGAACCGCGCGGTTCATGGTGGAGCCGAGGGGATTCGAACCCCTGACCTCTGCAGTGCGATTGCAGCGCTCTCCCAACTGAGCTACGGCCCCGCCTCGCCGGGTATGTGATTGCGTCAGCGCAAAGTCAACCAAGCCGCGACCGGCGCAGCATCCGGCGCGTTCACGCACGCCAAGCGTCGAAGGATAGGTCCGTGTTAGCATTCATCGACGTCGCAGGAACGTGCGCGCGCCCCTTCAATGGATTGGTCCGCGCTTTGGGCAAAGACGCCGTTGTCTGGTGCGAAACGCCGGCCGATGTGAAAAATGCGCCGACGCGGGCACCGGGCGTGCGGGCCATCGCAGGCCGTCTGCAGCTTGACTGGGTTTTGGCAAACGAGAATGTGACGGCAATCGCGCTCTGCGCCGGCAACCCGCTCCACCGTGTCCTTGCCGCCTGGTTTGAAGCCGGGGCAACGCCAACGCATCCGTTCCATGACGCCCCGCACACCTTCACCTTGCGTGAGGTGCTTGAAGAGGACCACCCGTTCGCACGCGCGCTGTGCAACGCCGTTTCGAACGCTCTTTGCCAAGCCGGTGCAGAGCCCTCCGTTGCGCATGTTCTTGCGCGGCTTTCTGAGGGCAAAACCGTGGTGGGTGATCCGGCACGGCCAGGCCCGTTCATCACTGCCCTTGCCCATCTCCTCCAGGCACCGCGCACCTCCTTCCAAAGGGAGGACTTTGCACAAAACCACTTTGAGCCCGTGCGGGGCCGGCTGGCGAAGATGATCCGCGAGCGCAATGAGATGGACGCTGCGATTTGCAACGAACTGTCCGCGCGGTCCGACGGGACGACCCGGGTCCTGCGTCTACCTTAACCGCATCGGCGATCTGAAGTGCGGCGGCTGCGTCCTGGGTGGGGTTGGCCGCACGCAAGATGGTGTGTTTGCGCGCGCAAGCGTGACCGTGTCTCTCGCCGAGTACATGGAATTCGGAAACCGTCAACGCGACGCTGCTTCCTGGAGTGCTCGCGCCGCGCCTGCTGAAGCCGCTTGCTGCTCCACCGCAGGGTCATGGTTGTCGTGGTCTGCAATGCGGACCGTGACCTCCCTGTGTGCGAAGCGGATACCCTCCTGCTCAAACAACTCGCCAATTCGTGTGAACACGTGGCGGCGGGCGACGAATTGGTCTCCTGGTTTGGTCATGAATTTGACGCGCATGATCATGGCGGAGTCCTCCATCTCCACCACGCCTTGCGACTTCAGCGGCTGGAGAAAAAGCGGGCCCACCTCAGGGTCAGAGGCCAGTTCCTGACCCAGCTTCTTCACGAGCTTGCGCACCTTCTCAACGTCTGTGCCGTACGCAATGCGAAGCGGGAGCTTCATGATCACCCAATCGCGCGAGAAGTTGGTGAGCTGCTTGATTTCGCCGAACGGGATGGTGTGGAGCGGACCATTGTGGTGACGCAGCTGGAAGGAGCGCAGAGAGATCTTCTCCACCGCACCCATCGCACCGCCCACGTCCACGTACTCACCACGCCGGAACGCATCGTCGGCGAGGAAGAACACCCCCGAAAAAATATCTCTGATGAGGGCCTGCGCGCCGAAACCCACCGCAAGGCCGATCACGCCGGCGCCGGCAAAAAGTGGGGCAACGTTGACACCCGCGGAGGCCAACAGAACCGTCGCCGCAAACGCGAGCACCACGACGTAGAGCGCGTTCTTTAAAAGCGGGAGCAGGGTCGCCAGACGCGAGGCTCCTGGCCCCATCCCTTCTTCCGCGTCGCCCGACGCGCCGACGGGCATCTCCTCGTCAATCTTGCCGTCGATATACGTCTTGAGCGTGGCGTAGACGGCGTAGGTGAGGAACAGCACAGCGCAAAGTGTCAGGACGGTCCGCGTCGCCGCGCTGATGTCCAAGCCGCTCGACATCATCACAAAGGCAAAGACTGCAAAGATCGTCGAGCCCACGGCCGCCAGGTGGTCGGTCAGGCGCATCCAGCGCAACCGCCACGCCGTGACCGGCTCAACCACCGTCTGCTCTGCCGGGGGTGCGATGGGCTCGGCAAGCGGCCGCGGCTCCGGTTCAGGCAGGTTCGACCCGGCGCGAAGGGTTCTGCGGTGCGCCTCGAAGCGACTGTCCACCACCAGCACGATCAGGCCGTACAGGAAGAACCCTGCAATGGCTGCGATGATGGGCGCCAGGATCGGACCGGCGAAGCCTCCCTCGTGGAGGACGATTGTGCCCCAGCGCAGCAGCGTGGCGGCAACGATGTAAACCGTCGCGATGGCGAGCCAAGTGGAACCGAGAAAACGGCGGAGCGCACGCGGCACCACCGCGTCGCCGCGCACAAGATGGGTAATGGGAGCGCGGTGGCGGACCAGGTAGACGACAAAGAGCCCCGCCGCGACCGCGGTGGTCAGGATGCGGGTCAGATTGGCAACGTCAGTCTCCACGCCGAAGTTCTGCACCCAGATGGCAAGGGCCAGAAGGGCCGAGACAACCATGGTGATGATGGCGAAGTCACGGTGCATGACCTGCGCGGTGCCGTCATCCAGCCCGGTGAGGATCCGCTCGGTGTTGCGGTGCGGAGCAAACAGGGATTTGGAGAGATCCCGCAGCACGAGAAAGATGAATGCAGCCACGAGGAGAACCAGCGTCGTACGGCGCGCGGGACCGGCTGTGGGGACAAGGACGAGCACGGCGGCGATGCCGGTCAGGAAGAACGAAACATCGCCAAGCCAGCGCATGCCGATGCGCGCCATGCCCGCCGCGATCCGGCGTGCCCGCTCGCTTTCGCCGCGCCACATGAGCCTGCCGACCACCCGTTCGCCCCAGCGCCCGACCAATGCCCGAGCAAGGGTTGCCAACGTCAGTGAAATGCCTGCCAGCAGCGCCGTCCACGCGAGCCAAACCAGGCTGCCGTCTGGCCGAGCGTTGGCGATGGCGTGTGCAATGTCCCCCGGTGCCCGCGGCAGGCTGGCAAACGCATCGGCCACGCGCAGCCGAACGCTGACCGCAACGTCGAGTGCTGCCCCAGGCGCCTCGCTGAGCCCTGCGCTTTGCTCCGTCAGCTCGGCTGGCTGTACGTCCGGCCCGCTCGCCTCATCCTGGGCCAACGCTTCGCCTGGGCCCAAGAAGATGAAGGCAAGAACCGCGAGATATCGCAGGGCGCGACCGCAAGATTGCCGTGGAGCGGACAAAACATGATTGGTCATGACGCGGACTTTCCATCTGAGGAAATATCGTTGCGCACTACCTGATCAGCTTCGGGTGGGGAAGAAGATTTAAGGCTGGTGATCGTCCAGTGCCTGGAGCGCATCCTGAAAAAAGCTTGGCGCACCGAAATTGCCAGACTTCAGCGTGACGGCCACGGCCTGACCGTCGCTCGACGCACCGCACCACGGGACGCCCGGGGCAATCTCTGCTCCAACATGAAGCGTCTTGATGCCGAGCGCGTTGGTCACCGCGCCTGATGTTTCCCCGCCTGCAACGATGAAGCGCCGGCGGCCTTGGTCGCGGGCGG
>JBCDFB010000126.1:0-8025 GCA_039178655.1 Pseudomonadota bacterium
GCGCAGGCGATGTGATCACCCGCGCCGTGGTCATCCCTGAGATCGAGCTTCGCCCGCCGCCCCCCGACGCGATGCGCGAGGCGCTTAAGGGCGAGCCTGTCCTCATCGCCCCAGGCGAAGCGGATCAGGTGGGCGGCATTTTAAAGCTGGACAACTACACCGACACATACCTTTACATCGCGCGGCTGATGGACCCGAAGGTGAACGGGTTTCTCCGCCTGACCCGCGCGAATGCTCAGGAGTATATCAACCTGGAGGCGTCCCGGCTCGGTGTCTCGGTGGCGTTCGGGCTGGTCTATGCCGGCGTCACGCTCGTCCTTTTGGTGTGCGCGATTTATCTCGGCTTCGGCTTTGCCAACCGGCTGGTGGCGCCGATCCGCGAGTTGATCGGCGCGTCCGATGCTGTAGCCAAGGGCGACTTGTCGGTCGAAGTGCCCGTGCGCTTTTTCGACGGCGATATTGCGCACCTTGGCGAAACGTTTAACGCCATGACGAGCCGGCTGAAGAGCCAGCGCGACGATCTCATTGCTGCGAACGATCAGCTTGACCGCCGCAGTCGCTTCACAGAGGCGGTTCTTGGGGGGGTGTCGGCGGGGGTGATCGGGGTTGATGCAGAAGGATGCGTGACGCTCGCCAACTCCTCGGCCCTCAACATGCTCGATATTCAGACCGGCGAGATTGTTGGCAAAAATCTGACCGATGCAGTGCCGGAGCTGGCACCGGTCCTGTCGGCTGAAGGCGGCTTTGCCCACCTTCGGTTCAAGCCGGAACAGATTTCGCTGGCGCGGCACGGGCGGGAGCGGATCATCACCGTGCGCGCCACCAATGACCGCGCGGACGCTGCCCGCCCGGGCTTTGTGCTGACGCTGGACGACATCACCGATCTTGTCACTGCCCAGCGCACTTCCGCCTGGGCGGATGTGGCGCGGCGCATCGCCCACGAAATCAAGAACCCCCTGACCCCCATCCAACTGTCGGCGGAGCGGATCAAACGCCGCTACGGCAAGAAGATCGGCGATGACCGCGAGGTGTTCGACCAATGCGTTGAGACCATCGTTCGCCAGGTGGACGACATCGGCCGCATGGTGAACGAGTTCTCCAACTTCGCCAGAATGCCGGCGCCGGCCATGGAGCGGCGGGACATTCGCGAGGCGGTGCGGGAGGCGGTGTTCCTGCAAGGCATCGTGCATGAGAGCGTCATCAAAGACACCGAAATCCCCGACGAGCCTGTGGTCGCCAATTTCGACCAACGCCTGGTGACGCAGGCCCTCTCCAACCTCGTGAAGAACGCTGCGGAGGCCATTGAGCAAACGAGTGAAGAGGAGCGCGGCGGGCCGGGACGCATTTTTGTGCGGGTCACACGCAACGTGGCGAACGAAGTGGTGATCGATATTGTCGACAACGGGATAGGCTTCCCTGCCGAGGGGCGGGAACGGCTTCTTGAGCCCTACATGACGACCCGGGCGAAGGGGACGGGGCTTGGTCTCGCAATCGTGAAGAAGATCGCCGAGGAGCAGGGCGGGCGCTTGGAACTCCTCGATGCGGCCGCGGTGAGCGAGCACACGCGCGGTGCCTGCATCCGCTTTGTGCTGCCTCCGGTGCCTGACGAGGGATAATGCCGCGCGCCGAAACAGTGGGTGAAATTCAAGCAAAACTTTACGCCGCTTGACGTTGGCGTGAGTGCGCGCGAGGAAGGTGTGGCGCGAAAGCAACACTTCTCGCGGTGAAACGGAGTGGGAATGGCGTCGGATATCCTTGTCGTCGATGACGAAATCGACATCCGCAATCTGATTGCCGGGATTCTGGAGGATGAGGGCTACGAGGTCCGCACCGCCGCTGACAGCGATGAAGCGCTGGCTGCGGTGGGTGCCCGCCGGCCCCAACTCATCTTCCTGGATATCTGGCTGCAGGGGTCGAAGATGGATGGGTTGGCTTTGCTCGACACCATCCGCCAGCAGCACTCAACGATGCCCATCGTCATGATATCGGGCCACGGCAACATCGAAACCGCCGTGTCCGCCATCAAGCGCGGCGCGTATGAGTACATCGAGAAGCCGCTGAAGGCTGACCGGTTGGTGCTGACCGCCGAAAGGGCGCTGGAAACCTCTAAACTGCGGCGCGAAGTGGAGCGGCTGGGAACGAAGACCGGCGAATTCCAGGACATCATCGGCAACTCGCCGGTGATGAACCAAATGCGCGGGACCATCGACAAGGTGTCGCCCACTAACTCGCGCATCATGATCATGGGGCCGTCCGGTGCCGGCAAGGAGCTGGTGGCCCGCACCATCCACCGCAAAAGCCTGCGCCCTGAGGGGCCGTTTGTGGTGCTTTCCTCGGCAACCATCACGCCGGACCGGTTTGAAGAAGCGCTATTCGGGGCCGAGGAGCGGCCCGGCCACGACCCGTCCGTGGGCGCGCTTGAGGAGGCACACGGCGGCACGCTTTATCTGGACGAAGTGGGCGACCTGCCGCTGGAGGTGCAGCAGCGCATGCTGCGCGTCCTGGTGGCGCAGGAATTCACCCGTGTGGGCGGCAACCGCAAGGTGAAGGTGAATGTGAGGGTCATCTCCTCCACCGCGCGCGATGTGCAGGAGGAAATTGCGGCCGGTAACCTGCGGGAGGACCTGTTCCACCGACTTTCCGTGGTGCCGCTGCGCGTGCCGGCCCTCGCCCAGCGGCGCGAGGATGTGCCCATGCTGGTGGACTATTTCGTGCGCGAGACGGCGGAGACGGAGGGCTTGCCCCGCCGCATCGTTGGCGAGGACGCAATGGCGGTGCTGCAGGCGCACGATTGGCCGGGCAACGTGCGCCAGCTGAAAAACAACGTCGAGCGCCTTCTGATCCTGACGCGCGACGGCGATCCGAACGAACCCATCTCGGCCGATTTCCTGCCCAATGAGGTGGGCGCGGTGGTGCCTCCGCTGTCCTCTTCCACGGGCGGTGAACACATCATGGCGTTGCCGCTGCGTGAGGCCCGCGAAATTTTCGAGCGCGATTATCTAAAGGCACAAATCGCCCGCTTTTCCGGCAACGTATCGCGTACGGCAGAGTTTGTGGGCATGGAGCGCTCAGCCCTTCACCGCAAACTCAAGACGCTTGGGGTCGCTTAAGCCTCCATCCCCCGGGGACGTCGTTTCGGGAAGGGCAGCATCGGCAAGGTGCTTCAACGCTCGCTGAGGGGGGAGAGACAGCGGCGGCGAGCGCCGGGGAGCGAGCGCTCTGCGCGCGACGATCGATTATTTGTCTCCGCGCAGCCGGCCATGACCGGAGAGACGCTCACGCACTGCTGAGAACCGGCGGTTTTGCGTGGTCCGACTTTTCGCTGCCACGGTGAAACAAATCGCGTTGCCAGCCTTTCACTTGCCAAAGGAGTAAGTGAATGATTGACGTTGAGAAAATCACCGAAGAGTTTTGGGACGCGTTGGATGATAGCCCGGTGGTCATGCTTGGTCTTGCGGGTATGCAAACAACCCATATGCAGCCGATGCAGGCTTTCTTTGACGATGACTATCCCAACAACCTCTACTTCTTCACAAAGATCGACAATTCGCTGGTGACGGCGATCCCGGATGGCGGCAAGGCGACGATTGCATTTGCCGCAAAGGGCCACGACGTCTTCGCCAGCGTTGAGGGCAGCCTTGCTGCGATTAAGGACAAGGCGCTTATCGACCGCTTTTGGTCGCCGACCCTCAACGCTTGGTACGAGAGCGGGCAGGAAGACCCCAAGCTCACCATGCTGAAGTTCGACATGGACAAAGGCGAGATCTGGAAAGCTGGGAGCGGTGAGTTTCTGAGATACATGTTGAGTGCGTTTGTGCGTGGCACCGCGACTGATGCAGCGAAAAAAGATCACGCCGAAGTGGCGTTCTAAGCGTGCGGTGATCCTGCCGCAGTCAGGCCCCTCCAACCCGTGTCGGTTGGGAGGGGTCTTTCTTTATGGCCAGCATATTTGCCGCACGCCCAGTGGGTGTGGCGGTGATGCCGGCCTCGTCGGGCGCTTCCCCAACGGCGCGACAAGCTTTAAATGGCGGCAGCCAGACCGGCGGTGAAGGCAAAGCTGAATGCGGATCGTCATTTGCGGGGCAGGGCAGGTGGGGTTCGGCATCGCCGAGCGACTGTCCGCTGAGGGGCACGACGTCTCCGTCATCGACGTGGCGCCCGAACTCATCGCTGACGTGCGCGACCAGCTGGACGTGCGGGGCGTTGTGGGTCACGGCGCTCACCCCGATGTGCTTGCCGCGGCAGGGGCCGAAGATGCCGACCTTCTCGTCGCAGTCACCCAGGCGGACGAGATCAACATGGTTGCCGCGCAGGTGGCCCATACCATTTTCAGCGTCCCCACCAAGATCGCCAGGGTGCGAGCCCAAAGCTATCTGAGCCCCGTCTACAGCCACTTCTTTGCCAGCGATCAGATGCCCATCGATGTGGTTATTTCGCCGGAAATCGAAGTGGGCGAGATGGTGATGCGCCGCCTGGCGCTTCCCGGTGCGGTGGAAACGGTGCGCTTTGCCGACGACAAGATCGTGGTGGTGGGCATCATGTGCGGCAGGGATTGTCCTGTGGTGGACACGCCGCTGCGGCAGCTGACAGAGCTTTTTCCAAACCTTGGCGCAGTTGTGGTTGCCGCATTCCGGCAGGGGCGGCTCTTCGTGCCGCGCTCGGAAGACATGCTGCGGATCGGCGATCTGGTCTATGTGGTTGCGCCGAGAGACCAGGTGCGCCGCACGCTGGTGATCTTCGGTCATGAAGAGCCAAAGGCGGCGCGGGTGGTCATCGCCGGCGGCGGCAACATCGGCTTTTACGTGGCGCAGCAGCTTGAACTGCGCGAGCCACAGACCCGCATCAAGATCATTGAATCCTCGCGCCCCCGGGCGGTCCAGGTGGCTGATGCACTTCACCGCGCCGTGGTGCTCCACGGTTCCGCGTTGGATCAGGACATTTTGCGTGAAGCCGACATTGAGGACGCCGACACCATGGTTGCCCTCACCAACGACGATCAGGCCAACATCATCGCATCGGTGATGGCGAAGTCGCTGGGCTGCGTGCGCAACCTGTCGCTCATCAACAACGTGTCCTACCCGGCGCTCGCCAACGCCCTTGGCATTGATGCTTACGTGAACCCGCGGGCGGTGACCATCAGCCGCGTCCTGCGGCATGTGCGGCGCGGGCGGATCGACAGCGTTCACTCCCTGCAGAACGGCCAGGCCGAGGTGATCGAGGCGGAAGCGCTGGAGACTTCGCTGCTGGTGGGGCAGCGGCTGCGCGATGTGGACTTGCCGGCCGGGGTGCGGGTGGGGGCCATCGTGCGCGGCGGGAAACCGTTGGAGATCAACGGCGACACCCAGATCGTGGCCAAGGATCGGGTCATCATGTTTGCCCTGGCCGAGAAAGTGCATCAGGTGGAGCAGATGTTCCGCGTCAGCCTAGAGTTCTTTTGATCGGAGTGCGCCTGTGAGCCGCATCGCCTACGTCAACGGTCGCTATGTCCCCCACGGGGATGCTTCGGTCCATATCGAAGACAGGGGCATGCAGTTTGCCGACAGTGTCTACGAGGTGTGCGAGGTTTGGTCGGGCAAGATCGTCGACATGATCCGCCACTTGGACCGGCTGGAACGCTCGCTGAAGGAGCTGGAGATTGCCTGGCCAGTGACACGCAAGGCGCTGGAGATGATCCTGAAAGAGGTGGTCAACCGCAACCGCGTGACAAACGGGCTCGTCTATCTCCAGGTGACACGCGGGCAGGCGCGGCGGGACTTCCACTTTCCGAAGCCCGGCACCCCGCCGACGCTGGTGGTCACCAGCAGGTCAATTCCCAAGGCGGCCAAACATGCAGCCGGCGAGAGCGGCGTCAAAGTGATTACCACCCCCGACATTCGCTGGGACCGGGTGGACATTAAGACCACCGGCATGACGGCCCAGGTGCTGGCGAAGGAGGCGGCCGTGCGGGCCGGGGCGAAGGAAGCCTGGATGGTGGATGGCGAGGGGAGGGTGACGGAGGGCTCATCCTCCACCGCCTGGATCATCAACGCCGACGGCGCGTTGGTGACCCGCCCCAAGGAAATGCACATTCTGCCGGGGATTACGCGCATGGCGATCATGGATTATGCGGCCGCCAACGGCATCAAAGTGGAAGAGCGACCCTTCTCGGTGGAGGAGGCGCGGGGAGCGCGCGAGGCGTTCATCACCTCGGCAAGCGCGACGCTGACGCCCGTGGTGCAGATCGATGATCAGGTGATCGGAAACGGCGTTCCGGGAAGCATCGCATCTCAGATCCGCCGGGAGTTCCATGACGCCATAGAGACACAGCCGCTGAAACCCTACTGAACGGAGTAGTGGGGACCGTTGCATTGGCAGGGGTAACCATTAGGTAGAGGCCGGCGCTATCTGAACGTGTGACCCTCCGCACGGCCCGCACACGGCGGGCCAAGACATGAAAAAGAACAAAAATGGCCGAAAAAACTCAGAATCTTCAAGATACGTTTCTCAATCACGTTAGAAAATCAAAGACTCCGCTGACGATATTTCTCGTGAATGGTGTAAAGCTGCAGGGTGTACTGACTTGGTTTGATAATTTCTGCGTGCTCTTGCGGCGCGACGGGCACTCGCAATTGGTGTACAAGCACGCCATTTCTACGATCATGCCGAACCAGCCGGTCCAACTGTTCGAGCCAGACGAAGAGGCAAGCCGCTGATCTACTGGCGCCCATACGGGTTGGCGTTTTGCGTTTAGAGGACAGCGGCCCGCGCGCAACGCTCACACGCGCCACAGAGGCTGCCGCAACAAAAGCGGTTGTGCTGCTGCCGCTCCTTGCGGGGGGTGAGGCGAACGCCCGGACGCCGGAGAACCGGCTTTCGGAGGCGGTAGGGCTTGCCGCCGCCATCGCCCTTGACGTGGTGGAGGCGAAGGTTGTGCCGGTGCGCACGCCACGGCCGGCGACGCTATTTGGGTCCGGCACGGTTGACGACATCACGGCGCTCGCCCGCGGGTCGGAGGCGACACTCGTCATCGTGGACCATGGGCTGACCCCGGTGCAGCAGCGCAACTTGGAAAAGGCGTTCGGCACCAAGGTCCTCGACCGGACCGCGCTTATTCTAGAGATCTTTGGCGCGCGGGCGCAGACGGCCGAGGGCGTTCTGCAGGTTGAGCTTGCCCATCTCACCTACCAGCGCTCGCGGCTTGTGCGGTCGTGGACGCACCTTGAGCGCCAGCGCGGCGGCTTCGGCTTTCTGGGTGGGCCAGGCGAAACGCAGATCGAGGCGGACCGTCGCCAGATTGCAGAGCGCATCGGCCGGGTTGAGGTTGCGCTGGAGGATGTGCGGCGGACGCGGTCCCTCGCCAGGGAAAAGCGGCGGCGCAACAATCAGCCCGTGGTGGCGCTGGTGGGCTATACCAATGCCGGCAAATCGACGCTGTTCAACGCGCTTGCGGGCGATCATGTCCAATCCAAGGACCTGCTCTTTGCAACGCTTGACCCCACGCTGCGCAAGCTGGACTTGCCGCATGGGAGGCAAAGCGTCCTCTCCGACACTGTGGGGTTCATTTCAGATCTGCCCACTACGCTTGTGGCCGCCTTCCGCGCGACGCTGGAGGAGGTGACGCTTGCCGATCTCATCGTGCACGTGCGTGACATCCACCACGAAGACACGGACGCGCAGGCCAGTGACGTGATCGACACGCTGCGGGCGCTGGGCATTGAGCCTGGCCATCGGCAGGTGCTTGAGGTGTGGAACAAGGCCGATCTTTTGAGTGCCGACGAGTATGCGATGCGCGCCGCCTCTGCCGAGGCGCAAGGCGCGGTGCTCATATCCGCCGCGTCGGCGGAGGGGACGGGCCGCCTGCTTGAGGCCATCGAAGAGGCGCTGGCTGCCGACTCTGAGACGCGGTGCGCCGTTGTGCCTGCATCCGACGGGGCGCTGCTCGCCTGGCTCTACCGCAATGTGGAAGTGCTCGAGCGGACGGACGGCGGACAAAACGTCCACCTGACCATCCGCGTGCCGCGCGCCCGCGTGTCAGACACCCGGGCC
>JBCDFB010000127.1:0-7999 GCA_039178655.1 Pseudomonadota bacterium
AATTCGGTGGAATTTAGGCAAAAAATGTTAATCTATATTAGTGCGTCAAGAAAAACGAAACCATGACCTCTGGAACTAGCCGCCGAACAAACTGATCGCGAAGTTGAGGGCGACAAGGAGCAAGAAGCCGCCGAACAGGCGGGAGAGCAGTGCCCTCGACAAGGCGTGCGCCGCGCGTGCGCCGAACTTTGCGGTAACGAGCGCAGTCGGGATTGTCACGGCGAGCGCGGCGAATGAAACGTAGCCGATCGCATCAGGAGGCAGACCCGGCTTGCCCCAGCCGGCAGCCATGTAACCGAGTGCAGCGGGGATCGCGATCAGAACGCCGACGCCGGCCGAAGTTGCGACGGCCTGATGGATCGTGCGGCCGTTGAGGGTCAGGATCATGTTGGAAATGGCCCCGCCGCCAACACCCATGAGGGACGACGCAAGCCCGAGCATCGCCCCGTAGACCGAGCGGAAAGGCTCCGGCGGCAGGTCCTCGCGCAATCGACATTTTGGGTTGCCGAGGAGAAGCTTGGTCGCCGTCGTCGTGGCGACGGCGATGAACACGATTTGAAAGACTGCAGGCGCTGCAAACCTGGCGAGGATGCTGCCGACGATAACCCCGGCAAGGATCGGCAAAGCCCATGCCCGCAGAAGGGGCCAGTCGACGCTACCTTGCCGTGAATGCTCGCGCGTTGACACGATGGCGGTGGGAATAATCATCGCGAGCGATGTGCCGACCGCGAGCGGCATGGCGACGTCATCCGTGAGACCGAAAAAGAGGAATGTCTCGAACAGGATGGGGACGCTAATCGCCCCGCCGCCGACACCGAAAAGCCCAGCCAAAAAGCCGATGACCGCGCCGGCGATGAGGAGCCCAACGACAAACGCTAGCAGCGATCCGTCTGAAAGTGCGCTGATGTCCATCAGCGGTGCGCTCGCCGCGGCGAAGGTCAGGACGCGGCGACGAAACGCGCCAGCGTCGCGCCGTCGGAGCCGCCAAAGCCCTGCGCGCGCGCCGCCTCGTAGCTTTGCGCGGCAGCGGAGGACATGGGCATCGCGTGGCCGTTGGCCTCAGCCCAGCGGAGCGCGAGCCTGAGGTCCTTGTAGAGCCCGTTGATGTCAAACGGTCCAGGCTGGTCCGCCCCATCGATGGTCTTGGCAACGATGTCCATGCGGTTCTTCAAGACGGTCGGGCCTGCCGAAGAATCGGCGAGAATGCTGGCAACCGTTGCACCGTCGATGTCGAGGCCATCGAGCATGTGAAGCGCCTCGCCAAGCGTCTGCCAGTAGAGC
Organism: Pseudomonadota bacterium; assembly: GCA_039178655.1. Lineage (GTDB taxonomy): Bacteria > Pseudomonadota > Alphaproteobacteria > Rhizobiales > Amorphaceae > Acuticoccus. Next base: position 1,282 of record JBCDFB010000127.1, read on the forward strand.
ACAAGCGGCAGGTTCACCGCGAGCTTCATCGCCGCGCCGGCGCCGACGTCGCCAACCCGCTCGACCCGCTTGCACAGATCTTCTAGCAGCGGCCTCGCGCGTTCAAAATCCTCTTCCGCCCCGCCCGCAACGCCCAGCAGTTGGCCTTTCAGCGCCGGGCCAACGGTACCGCCCACGGGGCACTCCACCATTGTGCCGCCAGCCTCCCGCACCTTGGCCGCAAGGGCCTTCTGTTCACTCGGGAGGAACGTGCTCATCTCGATGAAAAGTTTGTTTTGCGCAGCACGCAACAGGCCGTCCGGCCCCTCGTAGACATCCCGCGCGGCGGCTGCATCGGTGAGCGAAGTGATGATCGTCCCGCAATCGCTTGCAAGCGCAGCCGGCGACGACGCCACGGTCGCACCAGCCTGCGCGCAGGTGGCTGTGCGTGCCTCGGTCCGGTTCCACACAGCAACTTGTCTGCCGGTGTCGATGAGGCGCTTGCAGAACGCCGTCCCCATCCGGCCGGTGCCGGCTATGCCGATCGCTTCGATCATGTCGCGTTCTCCGCTTTCGCCAATCCCAGGATCTCGCTGGTGGTCTCGCCGCATTCCAGCCGCGCCATCACATCGCGCTCGTACGCAACGCGCGTCGCTGCTTTCGCCGCCGTCTCAAGAAGATCAGCCGCAGGAAACGACACAACAGCATCGTCGTCTGCAACAACGACGTCGCCCGGCTCCACCTTAACGCCCCCGACGACAACTGGTTGGCCAATGACGCCGGGATCATTCTTTGTCGTACCAGGGATCGCCAAGCCCCGACACATCACCGGAAAACGTCGCACGGCGAGCGCGGCAGCGTCCCGCACAGCGCCGTCAATCACGAGACCGACTGCACCGCTCGACTGACAGGCGACAGCGAGAACTTCGCCGAACGGCCCGCTGCGCAGGCTGCCTCCATAGTCGACAACAAGGATATCGCCCGGCGAAAGGAGTGGCACGGCGTGGTGGATCGCAAGATTGTCTCCGGGCGTGCATCGCACGGTAAAGGCACGGCCGCAGACGGCGGTCCCGCGTTCAAGCGGGCGGATCGCCTGATCGAGGATCTTTGTGGCGCCATTCACCTCGCCGATGGTCGCCGTGCCGCTTCGCGCCAGCACCGACAACGCGTCGTCTTCACTCACGCGGCGCGCGCACCGATGGTGACGGTCATCGGATCAACGCCGGCAACGCTGCATTCCAGCGTGTCACCAGTTGTCACCGCGCCGACGCCCGCGGGGGTCCCCGTCATGATGAGATCGCCCGCCTCGAGACAGTGTTGTTGCGACAGCTTTGCGATGATCTCGCTCGTCTTCCAGATCATCAGCGAAACGTTTGCGTCCTGCTTTATCTCGCCGTTGACCTTCAACTGCACGGAGGCGTCGTGCAGAAGCCCGCTGGTCTCCACCGGCGTGATCGCTCCGATCGGCGCAGACTTGTCAAACGCCTTGGTGACCTCCCACGGCAGCCCCTTTTCAAGCGCTCTCGCCTGATGGTCACGCCGTGTCATGTCGAGGCCCACAGCATAGCCGAAGATGTGCCCCTCAGCGTCGGCCTCGGCGATGTTGTAGCCGCCCGACTTCAGCGCCACGACCAGTTCGCATTCGTAGTGCAGGTTTTCGGTGAACACGGGGTAGGGAATCTCGCCACCGCCCGGGACCACTGCGTCCGTCGGCTTCATGAAGATGACGGGCGGGTCGCGCTCGTCGGCGTTCATCTCCTTGATGTGCGCCACGTAGTTCTTGCCGATGCAGTAAACGCGGCGAACCGCGAAACGCTCCGGCCGCCCCTTCACCGCGAGCGAGGGCCGCTCCGGTGGCGTGAGCACGAATTGCGACATCTGGGTCCTCCCTGAGCCGGCGATCAGGCACGCCGCGGCCATACAAAAATTATATGTTTGATCGCCATAAGCAATAAATATATAATTTTGACAAGGTGCCGCACCCCGAGCGCCGAAACAAAAGCAACCGGAGGGACGATCGATGACGTTTGGAGTTGGACGGAGGCTGGCCAGATTGGCCGGCGCAACGGCGATCTTCGCGGCGGCACTTAGCGGACCGGCGCTTGCTCAGGAGGAGATCACTCTGGCGGTGCCAAACCCGTCGGCAATCACGTGGGCGCCGCTGTGGGCTGCCATTGGCGAGGGTTATTTTGAGGAGGAGGGCTTTACCGTTGACGTTCAGGCCGTCGACGGTTCCTCACAGGTGCTGCAGGCGATGGCCGCGGGACAGGCGCAACTGGGCGCGCCGGGGCCGGGCCCTGTGCTTGGCGCGCGCGCCCGGGGCGAGGACGTGGTGTTCCTCTATAATCTTTACCCAAAGAGCGTCTTCGGCCTCCTGGTGAAGTCAGACTCCGGAATTTCAACGCCTTCCGACCTTAAGGGAACAACCGTGGGCGTCGGCACAGCCGACGGCGCAGAGGTTGCCTTCGCCCGCGCGATTATGACCGACGCTGGCATGAGCGAAGGCGTTGACTACACTTTCCTTCCCGTGGGCGATGGCGGCACCGCTGCCGTGGCGTTCCTGCGTGACGACGTCAACTCCTACGCCGGCGCTGTGAGCGACGCTGCGATCCTCGCTTCCCGCGGGCTCGAACTAGTGGAGATTACTCCGCCTGAGTATCTTGGCTTCTTCGGCAACGGTTTTGCGGCGTACGGCAGTTACATCGAAGAAAATCCGGAAATCATCGAAGGTTTCGGCAAGGCAATCGTGAAGGGCATGAACTTCATGACCGACCCGGCCAACCGCGATGCGGCGCTTGCCCACATGGCAGCGGGGAACCCGCAAGAAGGGGAAGACAAGGATTTTGCCGGGGCGCTGCTCGACGCCGTCATTGAACGGATGACTCCGACCGATGAATTCGCTGCCGAGGGCTTCGGGTTTCAGCCGCCGGAGCATTGGCAGGCCTGGCACGAGAGCCTTCAGGCCAGCGGCGCGCTTGAGGAGCCGCTCGATAGTCTTGAAGCGGCATACTCCAATGAGATGATCCGCGCGTGGAACGCGCAGTAGTCCCAGCCACGCCTCCGGGCGCCACGAGTGGACCGGCCGAACCCCGGCCGGTCTACGACATCGCATCCGTATCGAAGACCTTTGCACGAAATGCCTTCACCGCCCTGCAGAACGTCAACTTGACGCTCGGCAGGGGTGAGTTCGCGTCGGTCATCGGATCGTCGGGTTGCGGCAAGTCAACGCTTTTGAAGATCATGGCGGGTCTCATGCCGCCAAGTTCGGGCCGCGTCATGCTCGACGATAAGCCGGTGTTGGGCCCTCGGGCGGACATCGGGATGATGTTCCAGCAGGCGACCCTCCTTCCGTGGAAGACGGCGCTGCAGAACATCGTCCTGCCCATCTCGATCCGTGAAGGACCACGTGCGGCGCAAAACGCAAAGGACAGAGCCAAGGCGCTTCTCGATCTTGTCGGCCTGTCCCACGCCGCAGACGTTTACCCGAACGAGTTGTCGGGCGGCATGGCCCAGCGTGTCGCGATCTGCCGCATGCTCATCATGGAGCCCAAGGTGCTACTTCTTGATGAGCCATTCTCCGCGCTGGACGAGTTAACCCGCGATTTCATGAACATGGAACTCCAGCGCATCTGCCAGCAGCGTGAGGCGACGGCGTTTCTCGTGACCCACTCGATCCCCGAAGCGGTGATCCTGTCGGACCGGATCTACGTCATGCAGGCAAACCCCGGCCACATCGCGGAAGTCATCGACATCGACCTGCCGCGCCCGCGGACACTTGACCTGATCAACACGCGCGAGTTTGGCGCGGTCGTCGCCCACATCCGCGAAAAGCTCGAAGAGGAGGTGCGCCGGTGAGCCACGGAACTGACGTTCAAGCCGCCGCCCCTTTGCCCGCGGATCGCCAGTCAGACTTCCAAGACACCGTCTGGGTCGAAGAGGATCCCTTCATTGACCGCATCCCGCGCTGGGTGGCGATGACCGGCCTCTTCGTGGGCATCGTCGGGCTATGGTGGTTCGTCACCTGGCTTGGCATCGTGTCGCCGATCATCCTTCCCGGTCCCGTGGAGACGTGGAACGACATCGTTTTCGTCGGCGGCAACCTCCTCTCCGGCGGCTATATGCTCGAAGCGTTTTGGACGACCACGCGCACCGTCCTCTACGCTTTTCTCATTGCCTTCGGCATTGGCTTCTCGCTCGGTGTCTTGGTCGGCGAGACCAAGTTCGGCGAGCGCGCGGTCATGCCGTACCTCGTGGCAATCGACACGATGCCCAAGGTGGCGTTCGCACCGCTTTTCATCGCCTGGCTCGGCTTCGGCATCTCGTCCAAAGTTGCGCTCGCCGCCTTCATTGCGACGTTCCCCATAGTGGTGTCCACCGCGGCCGGGCTTTACGCGGCCAGCGAGAACGAGCGGATGCTGTTCAAGTCGATGGGCGCGGGCCGCCTGCAGACGCTTGTCCGGCTGAAGCTCCTGACCGGACTTCCGTACCTTTTCACAGGGCTCAAGATCGCCGCTGTCGGCGTGATGGCGGGCGCGATCACCGGGGAGTTCCTTGGCGGCGGCGAGGGATTTGGCGCGCTGATCCGCGTGTCGGCCTCGCAAATGAACACACCGCGCGTATTCTCGCTCATCATCTACCTCAGCTTCCTCGGGCTCTTCCTGTACCTCGTTGTGGTTTGGCTGCAGCGCGTCCTTGTGTTCTGGAACAAATCGGACCGGGCCGGTGGCATCGCGTAGCTTGCGACAGTCGACGGAGCCGCCGGCGGCGGGCGTGCGCAACCTGTCCGAAGAAGCGCTCAACTTGATTCGCGACGACATCATGAGCGCAAGGCTAACGCCCGGCACAAAGCTGCGGCTCGACACACTGGCGGCGCGGTACAAGATCGGGGCGGTCCCAGTGCGCGAAGCGCTCAACCGGCTCACATCTGCCGGTTTCGTCGAGTATCGCAGCCAGCGCGGTTTCTTTGTCGCCGGCCTGTCGCTCGATGACCTGGAAGAGCTGGTGAAGACGCGAATTTGGCTGGAAACCAAAGCGCTCAGCGAGTCGATGCGCAACACAACACCGGAGTGGGAAGAACGCGTGGTCCTTGCCTACTATCGCTTGGCGCGCACCCATCGGCTGCTGGGTGATGACGATGACCCGGTCCTGAACCGCGAGTGGGAGACGCTCCACCACGACTTCCATCTCACTTTGCTGGAGCGCTGCGGTTCATCGTGGCTCCTGGGCTTTTGCTCCTCCATGATGGACCAGTCGGTGCGCTACAGAAACCTTTCGGTAAACCTCAATCGGGCGCGGCGGGGGGATGCTCTCCCCGAGCACGAGGCGCTGATGAAAGCAGTCGTTGAGGGAAAGGCGGCCACAGCAATCCAGTGCCTGGAGACGCATTATCGGCGGACGCTCGACGGTCTTCGCTCGCTTCCGCTGTGAGCGCTTCCGATGCCCCCCGAATGTGGCCATTCGGATAAGGTTGCATAAAGCTGCGGCGAACGCTTCGGCACAGATTGTGGCGACGTTGTTGAGGGCGCCATCGAATGTGGGGTGGTTCAGCGCTGCGCCGCGAGAAGGAAGCACGACAGCAAGCTCCGCACGTCGGCACTTGCGCCGATGCAGGTGGCCGGTGCGCGGTCACGGGATTGCCCGGCGTGGCTGCAGCGACACGGCCAGCGCGCTTTCTCGGGATGCCGGCTGCCTTGGCGGTCAGTTTCGCTGGTCAGCGGTGGGCGGATCGGCGCACCGTTCGCGCGCTCGGTCCAAGGCGGCGGGAGGTGAGTGTGCTCGGCAGATGGCTTACGCTCGTGACAGTCGGCGTGCTCTTGGGCGCATGTGTTTCTGCCGGTCCGCCGCCGACGCTCACCGGCGTCGCCATGACGAAGTATCCGGTGCGCACCTACCGTGTTCGGGGCAATACCGGCCCAGAGGTCAATCGCTCACTGTTTCGCGGCGGTGCCAACATCATTGGGACACCGGGTGCGCTGGCGGTTGCGAAGATCGGCTTTGAGTTCGAAGGCGAGCCCGTGCAGCGCAGAAGCGTGTGCCTCGTCGAAAACGCAGATGTCACCGTGGATGCAGAGGTCACCGTGCCGGTTTGGCGGAGCACCCGCCGAGCGAGCCCGGAGCTGCGGGCCGCCTGGAAAGACTTCGAGGGCTACGCGCGCTGGCATGAGGAACAACATATTCTTATCGCCGAGCGGTTCGCGGCCCGTGTTGAGGCGGCGATCGAAAGCGCGCGAGCGCGCACGTGCGACAGCCTTACAGTTCAAGTCAACCGCGTCGTGAGGCGCATCGGTCGCCAGCACGATGCCGCGCAGAGACAGTTCGACGTCAACGAACGCCGGCGTGTGCGCCGTCTGTTGAACGCGATCGACCAAGCAGCCTGATACAACCGGCGGCAAGCCTGCCTCCACGAAGCGTTCCCAACGCGTGCACGCGACACCTTAACGGCGCGTTCCTGGTCCGCTTGCGGCCTCACACCGCGAACGTGGGCCATCTCTTGGATCGCACCTTGCGGCCGGGGCTTAGGCGGTAGGCTGTCCGGGCGGCGGGCTATGTCCCGGCAAAGATTGCGGCATTGTGTCAGCGACGACCGTTCATTGCCGCGTCGCATTCACAAGAACATGTCGCCCCAGGTACCCATCTTTGGCCAACACCCGTTTCCTGTTTGCTGAAAACCGCCAAAAACCCACTTTTCGTGCCTGTTTAAGTCAACACTTTATTCGCTGGAGAGGACCGTCGCCGGCGC
>JBCDFB010000128.1:0-7999 GCA_039178655.1 Pseudomonadota bacterium
AAACACGGAAACCGGTTGGTTTCGAGACCGTGGCAACAAATGCACCTTGCGCGCGGTTCGACTAGAGTAGGCAAGGCCCGCCAACGTAATTTTCATAAGGCTTTATCCAGCCGGCAAAGGCTTTACTCAACTACCAGAGCTGTCCTTCCCTTGCAGCCGCAAGGACCTGCACCCGTCCGCCCAGCGCGCTGCATTGGCAAGAGCACGCAGATCGCGTTACCGAAGGGGTGTTGGGGCCGCACAGGCGGTCCGGGGTTGCCCACCTATGCAAACACTCACTTTTTTCATCACGGGCCTTTCCTGCGCGTCCTGCGTTGCGCGGACCGAAAAAGCGCTGCGGACCGTGCCCGGTGTCCGCGATGCGAAGGTGAATTTCACGGCGGGCCGTGCCAGCATCGCCGTGGACGGCCCAGTTGACGCAGCGTTGATCACTGAAGCGGTTGAACGGGCCGGATACGGCGCTGAGGAAAAGACCGTGCAGCTGCGGCTGAGCGGCCTTTCCTGCGCGTCGTGTGTGGGCCGGGTGGAGCGCGCGCTCTCCAGCGTGCCCGGGGTCTCGGCCGCAAGCGTCAACCTTGCCGCGCAGACCGCCACGGTGCGCGGCTTCGCTGATGAAGCCGCGCTCACCGCCGCAGTTCAAGGGCTGGGTTATGGTGCGGACACCCACGCCGCGCCTGCCGACCTGGCTGACCGCCACCTTTCCGAGATCCGCACCCTGCGCCGCGATGCGATTGTGGCCGCTGTGCTGACGCTCCCGGTGTTCGTTTTGGAGATGGGCGCCCATCTCTTCCCGCCGTTCCACCACGTCATCATGTCCACCGTTGGGCTGAAGGCGAGCTGGCTCCTGCAGTTGGCGCTCACGACGCTGGTGCTCGCAGGTCCGGGGCGGAGATTCTATTCAACCGGCGTGCCCGCGCTTTTGCGGGGAGCGCCGGACATGAACAGTCTGGTCGCCCTCGGCACGGGCGCTGCCTGGCTTTACTCGTTCGTGGCGACCCTTGCGCCCAGCCTTCTGCCCCCCGGCACAGTCAACGTCTATTTCGAGGCTGCAGCGGTCATCGCAACGCTGGTCCTTGCCGGTCGCTTCATGGAAGGCAAGGCGCGGGGCCGGGCCGCAGACGCGATCGGACGGCTGGTCGGGCTGCAGGCAAAAACTGCCCGTGTCCGGCGCGGGCAGGAGATACGCGCGATCAAAATCGAAGAATTGGTGGTGGGGGACCTCATCGACGTGCGACCCGGCGAGCGTATCCCCGCCGACGCGCGCGTGGTTGCCGGCGAAAGCTTCGTCGATGAAGCGATGGTGACGGGCGAACCGACACCGGTGGCAAAGCGTTCGGGCGACACCGTCGTGGGCGGCACGGTCAACCAGACCGGGGCGCTCACCGTGGAGGCGACCGCGGTGGGCGCACAAACTGTCCTTTCCCAGATCGTGCGCATGGTTGGGGAGGCTCAGGGCGCGAAGCTCCCCGTTCAGGCGCTGGTGGATCGCGTGACGGCCGTTTTCGTGCCCTGCGTCCTCGCCCTCAGCGCAATCACTTTTGCCGCTTGGCTGGTGTTTGGCCCAGCGCCATCCCTCACGTTTGCGCTGGTGAACGCAGTTGCGGTCCTCATCGTGGCGTGTCCATGCGCCATGGGGCTCGCAACGCCCACCTCCATCATGGTCGGCACGGGACGGGCTGCAGCCCTTGGGGTGTTGTTTCGCAGGGGGGACGCGCTTCAGCGCCTCAGCGAAGTGAGCGTTGTCGTGTTCGACAAAACCGGGACGTTGACCCAAGGCGCACCGACCCTCACCGACTTTCGGTGCGCGTCGCCTTGGCAAAAGGGCGAGGTGCTGCCCCTCATCGCGGCGGTTGAAGCGCTGTCGGAGCATCCCCTTGCCCGAGCGATTGAGAAGGCCGCAGGCGACAGCGCCTTGGAAGACATCCGCGTAGAGGGATTTTCCGCCGTGACAGGGCGCGGCGTGCGCGCCACCGCCAACGGCAGGCGCGTCATCGTCGGCGCTGCCAATATGTTGGAAAGCGCCGGGATCGCGCTGACCGAGTTCTCGCACGACGCAAGGCGGTTGGCAGAGGAAGGGAAAACGCCGGTTTACGCTGCCATCGACGGTCAGTTGGCAGCACTCCTCGCCGTCTCCGATCCTGTCAAACCCACCAGCGCAGGCGTGGTCAAAGCGTTGACCACCATGGGCGCGAAGGTGGTGATCATGACGGGTGACGGCCGCGCAACGGCAAACGCAGTGGCCCGGCACCTCGGCATTGATACTGATGACGTGGTTGCAGAAGTGCTGCCGGCAGGAAAGCGCGACGCTGTGCGCGCGCTAAAGGGTAGGCGAGGGCATGTGGTGTTCGTCGGCGATGGCATCAACGACGCCCCGGCCCTTGCCGAGGCGGACGTGGGTATCGCGGTTGGAAGCGGGACGGACGGTGCCATTGAGGCTGCCGACGTGGTGCTCGCCTCGGGCGCGCTGTCGGGCGTACCAACGGCTGTAACCCTGTCGCGCGCCACCATGGGCAACATCCGCCAGAACCTTTTCTGGGCTTTTGCCTACAACACCGCGCTGTTGCCGGTTGCCGCTGGGCTCCTCTACCCGGCCTTTGGAATTTTGATGAGCCCCATCTTCGCCGCTGCGGCGATGGCCCTGTCGTCGGTCTTCGTGCTTGTCAACGCGCTGCGCCTGAAGCGCGCTGCGCCTGCGCACCGGTTAGCCTAAGCCGTTATATTGCCTCAGGAAAAAATGGTCGGAGCAGCAGGATTCGAACCTACGACCCCTTGACCCCCAGTCAAGTGCGCTACCAGGCTGCGCTATGCTCCGACTAAGCCTCAGCTAACGTGTTCCCCGCCGCCACGCAAGCGCAAGCCTTGGGCAACCCTCGCCGCTAACTCTGCCTTAACCTTTCCGGTTCACGGTTTGGTAACCAACCGGAGCTTGGCGCCGATGACTGGGCGACCCTTTTTACTGCTGGCGATCGCGGGGACCATTGCAGGCTTCGCCATTTTGATGCGACCCACGCCCTTCGTGCAGTTGGACCTGCATACCGCAGTGCCTGTGACGGAAATTCTGGAGCGTATGCATTCGTTGCCGCAGGGGCTGATCCTCGTCCACCCGGCGCCGACCCATGTGCGCGTGCGGGCCCTCGGCAACGATCAGGCCCAGGGGCAGCTCGCCATCGCGGCGGTGCAGCAGCAACTGCAGAGGCAAGGTGTGAGCCCCCGCGTGGTGGTCACAAGCGCCGGCAGCGGCGCGCTGGAAAATCTCATCGCCCGCGCCTTGGGGGTGGGCTTTGCCGTGCTCCTCTTGTGTGCCAGTGCGCGGGAGATGCTGCGCCTCCATCGCCTGTCACCGGGTACGGGCGTCAACGCGGTTCGGCGTGCATCCATTTGATCAGCGCCATCAGCGGTAGGATCCAGATGAGACCGAAGAAGGTATAAAACACCGTCTGTATCCATCCGTTGCTGCCCGGCAGGATGCGCACCGCAAGCTGCATCACCAACAGGCAATAGATGGTGACGAAGATGATCGTGATGACGGTGCCGATCAGCTTTTTCACCCGCACGTTCATGCTCGATCCCCCAAGGCTTCCTCCAGACATCTAAGCGTTCTGCCGCCAGGGCAAGATGGTTGAGCGCCTGCAACGGCCTTTGGGCCGATCCGCGACACCTTGACCGCGCCTTCCGATGCGCGCGGATTTGGCAGGCGCGACGCCAGAGGCTAGATCGAAAGGCATGGAGAACAAGGCTGTGGTGTGGTGGCTGCGCGTGGTCGCAGCGTTCGTGTTGGCAACGCTCTTGGTGGGTGGCGCAACGCGCCTGACTGACTCGGGGCTTTCCATCACCACGTGGGAGCCGATCCTGGGCGTCATCCCACCGCTCAGCGCAGCCGCTTGGGAAGAGGCCCTCGCCCTCTACCGCCAGATTCCTGAGTACCAGCTCATCAATCGCGGCATGTCGATGGCCGAGTTCCAGTTCATCTACTGGTGGGAGTGGGGGCACCGGGTAATTGCCCGCACCATCGGCCTGGTTTTCGTCCTCCCGCTCATCTGGTTCTGGTTGAGCGGACGGTTGCCGGGATGGTTCAAGCCGTGGTCGCTGCTTCTCCTGGGCTTGGGTGGGCTTCAAGGATTTGTGGGATGGTGGATGGTGTCGTCCGGCCTCACGGAGCGCGTCGACGTCAGCCAGTATCGTCTTGCGGTCCATCTCACTTTGGCGTGCGTGATCCTGGCACTCATTGTCTGGCTTTCAGAACGCCTTGCTGGCCGCGGCGGGACACTCAGCCTGCCGCCCGCGGCGCGCTACACCGCGTTCGCGCTGCCCGCCGCCATTCTCGGCCAAATCGCCCTCGGGGCGCTGGTTGCCGGCATTGACGCGGGGCTTGCCTCCAACACCTGGCCTCTCATGTTCGGCGCGCTCATCCCTGAAGGGCTGTTCGCCCTGACACCGGCGTGGCTTAACGCTTTTGAGAACCCGCTCACCGTTCAGTTCAATCACCGCATGGCCGGATACGCGGTCCTTGCCCTGGCGCTGTGCCATCTCTGGCTCGCTGCTCGCGCGCGTGCTGGGGTTGTCGGCGCAGCGGTGATCGGCGCCCTTGTGCTCACCCAGGCGGTGACCGGCGTTGCTCTGGTTGTCATGCATGTCCCCATGGTGCTCGCCGCAACCCACCAGGTCATGGCGGCAATATTGCTCGCCGTTGCAGTGGCCCACGCGACCTATGCCCTGCCGCGCCCGGCGCCTTCCGGAGCGCGCGCTGTCGCGACCCAACACGCCTGAGCGATTCCCGGCGTGTTTCATTCCATGGCAGGGTCACGTAGGCGTGCGCGGACTGCTTTGGTCCCGAGGCGCGTGCATGGCGGAGCCACCGTGTGGCCAGAATGATGGGCGGCGCAGCGTGCGGTTTGCAGGCCCGCGGGGACGCGTCACCCTTCTATGCCCCTCCAGGGGAAGACGGAAGTTTGGCTGTTTTTCTAGCGCGTATCCCGCTCAGATTGAACCAATCTGAGCGGCAGCGGGCATGCGCAAACATTTTAGTGTGGTGCATGTTTTTGCCGCTCGACTGATCGCCATCAAGCGGAGCATGCACTAGGCGGCGAGGGCCTGGTCCAGGTCCGCGATGATGTCGCCTGCGTCCTCGATTCCGACCGAGAGGCGGACCGTGTCAGGGCCCGCGCCGGCAGCAACCTTTGCATCGTCGGAAAGCTGACGGTGCGTTGTCGACGCGGGGTGGATCACCAGACTGCGCGTGTCGCCAATGTTTGCAAGGTGCGAGAAGAGCTTCAGGTTCGAAACCAAAGCAACACCTGCGTCGTATCCACCCGATAGGCCGAAAGTGAATACCGCACCGGCACCGTTGGGGCAGTATTTCTTCGCAAGGTTATGGTATCGATCCGTGGGCAGACCGGGATAGCTTACCCACGATACCTTGTCATGGCTGTCCAGATACTGCGCAACCGCAAGGGCGTTCTCGCTGTGCCGCTGCATGCGAAGCGCCAGGGTCTCAATGCCGGTGAGCACCAGGAACGCATTCATGGGTGACAGGGCCGGCCCAAGGTCGCGAAGGCCCAGTACGCGGCAGGCGATGGCGAATGCGAAGTTGCCGAACGTTTCAGCCAAAACAATGCCTTGATACTCCGGCCGGGGCTCCGACAGCATGGGATAGCGCTTGTCGCCCACCCAGTTGAACGTGCCCCCGTCGACGATCACACCCGCGATGGAATTGCCGTGGCCGCCTAGGAACTTTGTTGCCGAATGAATGATGATGTCCGCCCCGTGCTCGAACGGGCGCACCAGGTAAGGCGTGGCCATGGTGCTGTCGACGATGAGGGGGATGTTGGCGTCCTTTGCCACCTTCGCGATGGCTTCAATGTCGGTAATGACACCGCCAGGGTTGGCGATGGACTCCACAAAGATCGCTTTGGTCCTCGGAGTGATCGCGGCGGCGAAGCTTGAGGGGTCGTCGCAGTCCGCCCACACCACATTCCAGCCGAAGTTCTTGAAGGAGTGGGTGAACTGATTGATGGAGCCGCCGTAAAGCTTGTTGGAGGCAATGAACTCGTCGCCCGGTTGCATCAGCGTGTGCATCACCAGGACCTGCGCGGCATGGCCCGATGCGACCGCAAGCGCGGCGGTGCCCCCTTCAAGGGCCGCCACCCGTTCTTCAAGCACTGCGGTGGTGGGGTTGGTGATGCGCGTGTAAATGTTGCCGAACGCCTGAAGGCCGAACAGCGAGGCCGCGTGGTCCACATCGTCAAAGACGAAGGAGGTGGACTGGTAGATCGGCGTTGCCCGCGCGCCGGTTGTGGGGTCCGGCTGTGCGCCGGCGTGGATGGCGCGGGTGTTAAAGCCTGGTGTGTCGGTCATGGTCGTCGTCCTGCCTGTGTTGCGCGCCGGCCGGGCACCGACGCTGCTTTCTCGTTCTTGAAATCGGCCGAGGGGGGACAAAACGGTCCGCTCACCTTTCGCGTTGCAGCGGGGCCTTAGACCGAAACCGCCTCAAACGGCAATCAGGAAGTGCGCCGCGTTCGCCTATTCGTGACCGTGATTGCGCTGATGCTTCGCCCGGACGGACTGCAGCGCTTTGTTGGCCGCCTTCATCGCGCGCTTTGCCTCAATCTTCCTGGCGAGGGGGCGCGTGCGCTTGAGCATTGTCGCCATCCCGCGGCTTGCGCGCTGCTCCACGAAGGCGACGCCCTTGTCGAGCCTACCGGACTTCAGACGCGCCCGGCGCATCATACGCCGGGCGGTCGCCGAGACAGTGACGAGAATGACGACGCCCACCGCAATGAGCGGGATGCCTGTGGGCAGCGGTGTCCAGACCGTGAGCGCGCCGATCACCAGGCAGACCATGGCCACGGCGATCATCAAAACTTTCCGCGCGTGGCTGGTCAGCGCCTTCATGGGATGCCCTCGGACGGCTCAACGGTTCCGCGTCACACCGTGACCGGACAGATAATCACTCTATCCGTCAAAGTCATTCTTTTCGAAATACAAATACCTTGGAGACGAAAGCCGGCCAACTCGCCTCCAAGGTGAGCCCGGCACTTTGAAATAAGCTAGCGAAATCCGTGGTCAAGTAAGATCGGTAGTAGGGCTCGTGGAACATCTGCGGAAAGAGTTCCAGCAATCCGTCAAGCTCCGGCGTGTCGCCAGTTTGGAGCGAATCCACGATGACGACTGTGCCTCCAGGCCGCACGACGCGGGCAAACTCCGCGGCCACCGCAGCCCGTATTTTCGGTGGCAGTTCGTGGAACAGGTAAATGTTGGTGATCAGATCGAGCGACCCCTCAGCAAATGGCAGGTCTTCCGCTGCCGCAACCACAGCGCCGCCTGCGGAGGGTGAGAGTTTGGCGCGGGCGCGCCCCACGTAGGGTTCGGAAAGGTCGGACGCGATCACGGGAAGGCGCGGGAACGCCCGCGAAAGGTCCCGCAGGAACGACCCTGACCCGCTGGCGACGTCGAGCGCTTTCAGTTTGCGCTGGTCGGTCCGTGCTGCAAGCTCAGCCACCGGGACAAGAGCCTGGCGGCGCATTGCCGCCGCAGCGCCCATGAAGAGCGTCTCCACCTGCGTGTCGTAGAGCTTTGCGGAGCGCTCGCTCATCCACCCGTCCGTCTGGAAGTGGAAGTTCTGCAGGTAGTAGCGCGGGCGCTTGCCCGTGGCACGATCCACCTCCTGGTGGGACTGCTCCGCCCGGCGCCGCACCACGTTGGGAAGGTCGCGCAAGTACATCAACCGCCGCTGGAACAGGCCGGTGATGCCGTCCGGCTCATCCTCAGGCATGGGATAGAGGCCGGCCTCCACGTTTGCGAGGTCCCTGGCCAACAGCTCTTGCACGTGACGCAGCAGGCGCGGGCGGGGCGGGATGCCGCCGGGCGCTTCGATCTTAGGCGGCGGAACCTTCGGCAATGTTCTGCCGACCCGCGCGGCAAGACGCGTTCCCGCATAACTTTGGGAAGCATACCAACCAACGCGCGCCGCTTGGGTGAGGCCAAAGCGCGTGCGCAGAGC
>JBCDFB010000129.1:0-7981 GCA_039178655.1 Pseudomonadota bacterium
CTAGCCCTTGGCGAGGAGGAGTCCGGCTGGCTGCTCATGTACGAACCGCATGAGATCTACGGGATGAAGGAAGGGATCCAGATCCAGATCCCCGTCGCGCAACGCCCCTATGTGCTGCCGCTCCGGGCCGGAGAAATCACCGTCACCGCCGACTGAGCGGCGACTTTTCACACGGCCGCTGCGCCATGCTCCGCTTCATGACGCTGCGGCTCCTGCGGGCGATCGCTACAATGTTCGTGGTCTTGGTGATCGCGTTCGTGACCCTGCGCTATTCCGGGACGCCGTTTGAGCGGATGTATCCGGAGGGGCTAACCCCCGAACACCAGGCGGCGTTGGAGGCAAAACTCGGGCTGGACCAACCGCTCTGGGTCCAATTCCAGGTCTACGTTTCAAATATGCTGCAGGGCGACTTTGGCCGCAGCCTCTTCACCGGCGAGCGTGTGTGGCTGATCTACGCCGAGCGCATCGGCGCGACCGTTACCATCGGCGGACTGGCGCTCCTCCTCGCCGTTGCGGTCGGCATCCCCCTCGGCGCTACCGCCGCGCTTTATCGGAGCAACCCTTTCACACGCGCAGGCATGGGCGTTGCTTTCCTGGGATACGCCGTGCCCCACTTTGTAATCGGCATCGGCCTCATCCTTGTCTTTGGATACTATCTGCGCGTGCTCCCCTCCACGGGGCTCCTCACGCCAGAACACTACATTTTGCCCGTCATCACCCTCGCGATCCCAATGATTGCGACCATCGCCCGGTTCATGCGCGCTGCCATGCTGGACGCGATCACTGCCCCCCATGTCATGACAGCAGCCAGCAAGGGTCTCAGCGATGGAGCCATCGCCCGCGCCCACATCCTGCGCAACGCGATGATCCCGCTCATCACCGTCCTCGGCCTCGAAATCGCGGCCGTCCTCAACGGCTCCATCTTTGTGGAGGCTGTCTTCTCGCTGCCGGGCGTGGGGCGTGTGCTTGTCGGCGCCGTGGCGGACCGTGACTTTCCGGTCCTGCAGTTTGGCGTTCTGGCCTACGCAGCCATTGTGGTCGCCGTCAGTCTCATCATTGATCTTCTTTACGTCGCGGCCGATCCGCGCGTACGGCTGGAGGGGTGAGGATGGCGCTCGCCCTAGCTCGTCCGCGCGCCCGCTCCAACGCGGGTCTGTGGCTCGCCGGCATCCTGCTGTGCGCGTTGGTTCTTTCCGGGGCGTTTGCACCGATGGTCGCGCCGCACGACCCCAACGCCATCAACATGCTCTCGCGGTCCGCGCCCCCGGTCTGGGCCGATGCCGGAACTTGGAAACACCCCCTCGGCACGGACAATCTCGGTCGCGACCTTCTTTCCCGCGCGCTCTACGGCATCCGCACAAGCTTCGCGATCGCGACACTCGGCCTTGTCTTCAGCGCGGTGCTGGGCATTGCGCTTGGGCTCATCTCGGGCCTTCTCGGCGGCGTTGTCGATCGCGTGATCATGGGTTTGGTCGACGTCTTCATTACGCTGCCCAACCTCCTCCTGCTCCTATGCGGCATTGCGCTTCTTGGCACCGAGATTTGGGTTCTGATCATCATGATCGGGCTCGTACGGTGGGAGGCCTACGCGCGGCTTGTGCGCGGGCAGGTGCTGACGTTGCGCGAAGAGCCTTTCGTGGAGGCCTCGCGCGCATTGGGGGGCAGCCGGCTGCGCGTGGCGCTCCTCCACATCTTGCCAAACCTCGCCTCACCACTGGTGGTGATGCTGACCTTGAGCTTCCCGCTGGTCCTTTTGATGGAGGCCGGCCTCTCCTTCTTGGGTGTTGGCGTGCAGCCGCCGACGGCATCGCTCGGCCGCATGATCGGCGACGGGCGCGACTACCTCATCGATGCCTGGTGGATGTCGGGCGTGCCTTCGCTTGTTCTGGTGGCAATCACGCTCCTCTTCCAGCTCATCGGCGACGGTGTGCGCGACCGCATCGATGTTCGCGCCCATGGCTGAGCCTCTCCTGACCGTCGCGGGGCTGAGCGTCTCCTTTGATTTGGCGGATCGAACCATAGAAGCCGTGCGCGGCGTCCACCTCACCCTTGAGGCTGGGGAGATTCTGGGGATCGTCGGCGAAAGCGGCTCGGGCAAGTCAACGTTCGCAAAGTCCATCGTGCGGCTGCACGGCCCGCCCTTCACCCGCTCGCGAGCGATTATCGGTGGGTCGATCCGCCTTGCCACAGACGATAGCGGCGTTGAGCTGGTGGGCGCTTCCAGAGAAACAATGCGCAATGTGCGGGCGCGCCAGATCGCGACCGTGCCGCAGGACGCGTTGTCCGGGCTCAACCCCCTCATCCCAATCGGGCGTCAGATTGCCGAGGCGCTCAGGGCTGCAGGAATGCCAGCGGACCGACGACGTGTTCTTGCCCTCCTGGAGGAGGTTCAGCTTCGCAATGCCGGGCGCCGGATAGGCGCCTTTCCCCATCAGCTTTCCGGCGGCGAGCGCCAGCGGGTGATCATTGCAATGGCGTTTGCACGGGCGCCGCGCCTGCTGATCGCCGACGAGCCCACGACTGCGCTCGATGTCACCGTTCAGGCTCAGATCTTGATGCTGATCGAGCGGTTGCGGGAACGGCACGGGACGGCGGTGCTCTTCATCACCCACGATCTGGATGTGGTGGCATCACTCGCCGATCGGACGGCGGTGTTTTACGCCGGAGAACTGATTGAACTGTCGCCGACGCGCGATCTCTTCCTTCACCCGCGTCATCCTTACACTCAAGCGCTGCTGGCGAGCCGCCCGGGGGTGGCGAACGGCAAGCGGCTTATGGGGACTGCGCCAGACCTCGCCGCGGCTGCCCCGGGCTGCGCCTTCGCCCCCCGTTGCCCGCACGCCGCGCCACGGTGCGAGGCGTCACCGCCGCCGGTCTTCCACAAGAACGGGTTTGCACGATGCTGGCGGGTCGCCGCGTGATCGAGGCGCAGAACATTACTGTGCACTATGGCGGCGGCTCCATAAGGCGAACAGCGAAGGTGACCGCGCTTGAGGATGTTAGCCTATCTGTGGAGGCTGGCGCCTGCCACGGGCTCGTGGGCGAATCGGGCTCCGGCAAGAGCACTTTGGGCCGCGTGCTCTTGGGGCTCACCGCGCCCAATCGCGGGCGCGTGGCCATCGCAGGGTTTGATCCTGCGCGGCTCGCTCGACGGCAAAGGCCAGCGTTCTGTCGGTCCGTGCAGTGCGTGTTTCAGGATTCAGGCACCGTTTTGAACCCGCGCCTTTCCGTCGGCCGGTCTGTTCGTGAGGGGCTCGATATCCAGCGATGCGGTACACGGGCCGACCGGGATGCTGCCGTTGCCGCCCTTTTTGAGCGTGTGGGCCTTTCCCAGACGCTTCTTGAGCGCTTCCCCCATCAGCTTTCCGGCGGCCAGCGCCAGCGGGTCAACATCGCCCGCGCGCTCAGTGTGTCACCCAAAGTGCTGGTGGCGGATGAGCCACTCTCAGCGCTCGACGTCTCCGTCCAAGCACAGATCCTCGATCTTCTGCACGGTATTCAACGTGAGAGCGGCCTCACGATCGTTCTCATCACCCATGACCTCAAAGTCGCCCAGGAGATTTGCGACACCGTCACCGTGCTGGAGGCCGGTCGCACTGTGGAGCACGGCCGTGCCGACGACGTCTTCGCCAACCCAAAGCACAGCACCACGCGGCGGCTCATCAACAGCCTGCCAACTCCGAAGTTTGCGTGACTGATCTGTTTGCAATGTATGCGGGTCGCCCGAGATGCGGACTTGCGGTCCCACAGTCGCGCCACGCGGAAGGGCCACGTGCCACAAACGCGCGAAATCCTGTGCAAGAAAAGGCCCCTGTCCGAGGGGACATCTCGCAAACAAGGGCCCGTCGCGCGCTCAACACTTCCAGTGACCGCAGCTTCGCGACGTTCTCTCGATCGGTGTGACTCTTCTCCTCGGCGCTGCCTCCCTGCTCGTCCGGGCATGCCTCAGGATGGATAACTTCAATGCGGCAGGCTGACTTTGGGGGAAACCATCTCTTTTTCAGCCCCATGTCGCCTTGATTTCGGGCCTCAGCTTCATGGCAAATCACTGACGCTTCGGATGACACAGTGTACGTGTGTCATGCAGGATTGGGCCGCCTGTGATCCGCGTTCAGTGTCGCTGATGAGCGGCTGAGGTTGCGCAGCAGACACTTTTTTGCGTGGAATATGCGTGTCTTGACCGTTCCTTCCGGAATGCCCTCGATCGCCGAAATTTCCGCATAGCTGAGGTCCTCGAAGAAGGCGAGGTGGACAACAGCTCTTTGTGCCGCGGGGAGTTTCGCCACGCATGCCCTTACGCGCCGTGCATCCTGCGCAGCGGCGATGACGTCGTCTGCGTGCGGGTCATCGGCGGGAACCCGTTCGTCTGGTTCGCAGATCTCAGTGCGTGAATGTTTGCGCAGATGGTCGATCACCTTGTGGCGCGCCAGCGCGAGGATCCAGGAGCGAACGCTGCCATGCCCCTTGAATCTCGCTGCATCACGCCAGACGCAAAGCATTGTTTCATGCACAATGTCGGCGGCTTCGAACTGGTCTCGAAGGCGCACGCTCACGAACCTGTGCACTGCCGCCGCGTGCGCCTCGTAGACCGCTCGCATTGCCGTTTTGTCGCCCTCAGCCACGTCGCGGATAAGAACACGGTCGCGATCCTCTGTGCCGCTTATCCTTCCCAATGGCTGCCCGCCTTCACCCACGGATGTCCGACCCACGGCATCTGCTGTCGGCGGGTCGAACGGCGCGTGGCGGGCCTCGGCAATCGTCTCCGGTGGTGGGCTCAATGTGCTTCCTCCGGTCAAGGGCCATGGCAGCTCGACCGACACGGAAGACGCGCGACGGGCGGCACCGTTTCTCAGTTTGTCGTCCTACCGTTGTAACGAGCGTTGTCGTCAGGGTGCCTTTGCGCGCCGGAGCTGCTCAAATGTTAGTCAAGAATTGGCGTTCACCACGTCATCCGGCCCGCTCGTCACATCAGATTCCGTTTTCGATGAGGAAGTCTCCGATCGCACCCATGCACGTGCGCCAAGCCGGCTCGTAGTCGACCAGCACGTGGTTGCGGCTGTTGAGAGGGACAAAGCGCGCGTTCTCAATCTCAGAAGCCAGGCTCATCCCTTCGCGAACTGGAATGCGCTGGTCGTCTTTGGAGTGGAGGACGATGGTCGGTGCTTTCACATCACGCAGGCGATGGCGAACGTCGATCTTCCCGAAGGCGTCCTGAAACCGCGCCGCATTGCGGGGCGACGTCGTCAGGCGCTGGAACTCATCGAACCAATCAAGTTCCTCGGCGCCGGCATCGGGCATGAACGTCTGGGAGAAGATGTGGCGATAGGCAGGGTTGTCTGTGCCCCAGCCAACTTCAGTGAGTGTGCGGACGGCCTCTCGTCGCGCGTGCTCCTCCGGGCTCGCGTGGTGCCGCCATCCGGACGCATAGCCGCCGATTAGGACGAGGCCGGAGACCTTTGCGGGATATCGCGCTGCATATTCGATGGAGACGGCGGCACCCTGCGATATCCCGAGGAGAGGAAAACGCTCCAGCCCCAGCGCATCGACCACAGCTTCAAGGTCATCGACGAAGGCATCGAAGCCAAGCTCGTCCACCTCCCAGTCGGAGAGCCCGCAACCCCGCTCGTCATACCGGATCAGCGTTCGACCTCGTGAGATCTCGGTAAAGCACTTTCCCCAAATCGGGCTGGTCCAATCGAACTCCAGATGGGTGAGCCAGTTGGCGGCCTTCAGAAGAGGTGGGCCGGATCCGACGGTCGCGTAGGCAATTTTGGTCCCATCTCGCGCTTCACAAAAGCCGATCTGCTGCTGGCGCAGGGCATTGGCTTCGCGCCTCGCGGCAGTTGGTTTTCTCGGGTTGACCTGAGGCCCACCCTTGGAATGCCCACTACCCCGGGTGGCCGGGTGATTTGCGACCGGTTCACCTGATGGAGAGTGTGCCGATGTGGCGACTCCCTCAGGATCGGCTTCGCGCCAAAGGTGCATCCATCTGGACGCGACGATGGCCGGTATCTCAGGATGGGTGGCGAGCCGTCTCAACACTTTCACGCGCGCGACCTGCGCATCGTGACGAACCGCCTCAAGCCACGCGGTGAAGGCAACATCGCCGGCACCGTCGAGACCATCAAGCAAGACGGAGTCTAGTCGAAAGGCCAGGTCTTCCAACTCTTTGACCGTCAGATCCTCGGCTCGCTCCGCGATCTTTTGGTGCACATCGCGGATATCAATGAACAGCCCGTTGGTGTCGAACGCCACGCGCTCACGGTCGGCGACGATCCGCGTATGCTCGGGCATGTCGACGACCTTCCGCAGCTTGGTCAAAGACCAGCGCAGTGCCGCCTTCGGATCGTCCGGCACATCCCAAAACAATTCGCACAGCCGCTCCCGCCGATGCGGCCGCCCCGTTTCCACCAGAAATGCCAAAAGCGCACGCGCCTTGCGTGACGCCGGCAGTGGGACGTCAGCCCCATTGCGTGTGACCTTCAGCTCGCCCAGGAGCGAAATCTGAAGATCCTCAATGGTCGCACGCGCTGAAGACATGTTTGTCCCTCAATCGACGGCTTCGCATCTAGCCGCGTTGCCGTAAATGAAAGTCTTGATTAAATACTGGTGCGACTAGCGCGTTATGTTTGACCCATCATAGTCCGACATTGCGATCCGCATTTGAAGACGTACGGCTGATGCAAGGGCATCGAGATCATCGTTGGCAAGCTGGCCGGCGATGCTGTAACCCCGTCCAGCGTGAGCCCAGCGCACAACACCCAAGCCTTGCTTGCGCGAGATGTCAGACGGAATGTCTTCGCTCAGATCGTTTTGGATGAAGAGCGAGAGGCGCTCACCATTTGGTCCCACATACACCAATAGACTTGCTGGCTCCGCGTCACCCATCATGAGCCGGCCACCGAGCAGCTGATAGCCAAGATCGGCAAGGCGCGGCGTGCTCATCGTGATGCGCGCTTCTCTGCCGAGCCACTCAGAAACCATGGCGGGCTCGCTGCTGTGAAGGTCAAGCGGAGGCTCATCACGGGCCACGTAGATCGTGTGCGCAAGCGCTGCCCGGTGGCTGAGCGCGAGGCCTGCGGCTGACGAACCGTCCTGCCACACGGCAACGTCGCGCAGCTGCCAACCGCCGATGAGGCCGATGACAAAGGCGGCCGCGATTGCCGCCAACTGTCGGCCGACCGGGCGACGTCGGGTCGCCTCCAGAAGCTGCTGGGGAACTGGTTCAAGCAGAACAGGATCAAAGGCGGCATGCAAAGCTTCGTTCTGCCGTTTGAGGGCTTCGACATATCGGGCCGCTTCCACGTTGGACCGAACAAAAGCCTTTACAGTGTCGAGACGATCTTCCGGAAGTTGCCCATCGGCGTAGGCAATCAAATCGGCGTTGGTGACAGTTGAATTGATCTCACGCATTGGTTCTACCGATGTATCTTACTTTACACGCTTCAGGTTTGATCGTTCCGGCGGTGCTTCGGTGAGCTCTCGCAGGGTTTGGCGCCCGCGATGGAGACGGGACATCAAAGTCCCAATCGGAATTTCAAGGATTGCAGCCGCCTCCTTGTAGGAAAGCTCTTCCAGCGCGGTGAGGGCGATCGCCACACGCTGATCCTCAGGCAGGCGCTGCATGGCGTTGATCACGCTTTTCGCGTGGAGCCGCGCCTCCTGATCGCCGGCGGTCGCCACATCAAGCCCTGGACCGTGGGGATCGCGTGTGATCGGTGCGCGCCCACGGCGGATGCGGTCATTCACATAAAGGTTGTAGGTCATGCGGAAGAGCCACGCCCGCAGGCTTGCCGGCTTGCGCAAGAGATAAAGGCGGCCCAAAGCGCGCTCCAGCACCATCTGGACCAGGTCGTCCGCGTCGACGGGATCGCCCGTCAACGACCGAGCGCAGCGCCGCACAGGAGGCCTTTCGCGAACGCTGCGCTCCAGGCGGCTCAAGGCGCGCCTTTCCGTGTCTCGGACCAGATGACCACCAGAC
>JBCDFB010000130.1:0-7929 GCA_039178655.1 Pseudomonadota bacterium
ATCGTCTGGCTTGTGGCCTGGTATATTAAAGTCCGCTGTACGCTGCTCACGGTGAACGATGAGCGGGTGAAGCTGTCCAGGGGCGTTTTTGCCAAGGAGCGGCTGGAGATTGAACTTCAATCGGTGCGCACCGTGGAGATCGATCAGACGTTCGTCGACCGGATCTTCAATTGCGGCATTCTGCGCATCTACACAGCCGGCGACCGTCCGGAGTTGGAGCAAAAAGGAATGCCGGACCCAGAGCGCCTGCGCACCGCGCTGCGCCGATGAGTGACGGCGTGCGGCCGCGGCGCAAAAGCCGCCTGGATGTTTTCATCGCACGGATGAGCGCACAGAAGGCTTTTCTGGAGGATGTGGCGGGGCGCATGTCCGCCATTGAAGGGCCGGTTCTCGAACTCGGCCTGGGCAACGGGCGCACGTTCGATCATCTGCGTGAAATCCTGCCGGGGCGCGAGATCTTCGTGTTTGACCGCTCGGTGACGGCCCACCCTGCGTCCATCCCTGACGGTGAACACATGATCATCGGTGAGATCCGGGATACACTCGCCTTTTGTGGCCCAAGGGTGAAGCGCCCTGCCGCGCTCATTCATTGCGATCTTGGCACGGGGGACCCCACGGCCGATTTGGCCAAAGCGCACTGGCTTGCCCCGCTCATTGCAGAGCGCACCGCGCAGGGGGGTTTTGTCGCCACCGGGATCGCCTTGGAGCTTGAAGGGTTTGAGGCGCTTCCCCGCTCTCAGGACGCCGAACTTGGCAGGTACTGGCTCTACCGGAAAGCCGCCTAATCGGGGGCCTTCAAAAGCGTGAGCCGGCTCGACAGTTTCCTGCGGCGAATGAACGCCCAGCGCACCCTGCTGGATGCCGCCGCAGACCTCATCAAGGACGTTGACGGACCGATCGTGGATCTGGGCATCGGCAACGGCCGCACATTCGATCACCTTTGCGCGCTGTTTGAGGGGCGGCACGTTTTCGCATTCGATCACTTCGTGCAATCCGCCGTGGGGGTGTTGCCGCCCGCGGAGCGCTTGGTGATCGGCGACATCCGCGACACGCTTCCGGTGGCGCTGCCGCGGCTTGGCGCCCGGGCCGCGCTTATCCACAATGATCTTGGCTCCGCGGATCCCACAGGCAATGCAGCCACCGCTGCATGGCTGGCGCCGGCCATTGAGAGCATTGCCCGCCATAATGCTGTGGTGGTGACAAGCTTTCCGCTCCCGTTCTCGTCGTTTCAGGCGCTCGCGCTTCCGGGCACGGTGCGGCCGGGGCGATACCACCTCCTTCGCCTCACATTGCCGCCCCATTGACTGCACTTTGTGGTGAGACGGAAGGGGATCGGGTTGAGGCGGCACGACCATTGCTCTTCTGTCGCGAGCATGGCATTGGCGCGCTATGGCTGTAACGGGGGAACGCTTGGCTTCTCGGGCCTTCTTTCGCTGTCGCGCGTGCGGCGAACCGGTTGTGGCGCGCGCCTACCGCTGCCCTGTCTGCGGGATTGATTTTCCGGCAGGCACGCCCGGCGCACCGCGTGCCGCCGACAGCCCGGCAGAGATCTCTGAGCCGCACAGCGAAGCGGAGGCAGTCCCGCCCGTGGATGGCCTTGCCGCCCTCGACGAGGATTCCGGTCCTGACGAGACCCTTGGTCCTCCCCAGGCCGCGAGCGACGCACCATCAGCGGAACCCGGCGGGGCCGCTGGCAGACTTCACGTGCGCCCGTCGGGTGCCGCTTCCGGCGCCCGCCGGCAGAACGGCACACACCTCCGAGCCACGCGTGACCGGGCTGTGGTCGTCGCGGATCCGCCCGCCACCGCGGTGGTTAAGAAGCGCCGGCGCAGCAAAGCGCGCAGTCTTGCCGGAACGTTTGTGCTGGGCGTGTTCCTGGCCGCCACAGTGACCGGCGTTGCCTGGTATCTGGGGGACCGGGTGGGAGCGCCACTGGGCGGGCGCGCGCCAGCGCTTGCCCTTTCAGTCTCGGCCGAAGATGGTTGGGTGTCGCTGCCGCGCGAAGAAGGCGGGCTGCTGATCGAAGCGGATGGCCCGTTTCGGCTGCGCGTCAACGGCGATGTTTACACCCTCGACGGGGCGAAACCGGTGCGCGTGCCAGCGGAGGTGATTGCCGCGGTGAGGATCGTGCGGCCGCCGACACGGGCGAACGTCAGCTTTGCCGCACGCGTGCTGGGCGCCACACGGTAGCGCATATCCCGCTCAGACTGACTAAACCTCAGCGGCAACGAATATGCGCAAGCCTTTGAGTTTCATGAATGGTTTTGCCCCTCGTTTGACCCTCACTGAGCCGAACATGGACGAGGGCTGAGTGCGGCCAGGTGAAATGGCCGAACCGCGAGCCCGATGGGACACCCCCGCAAGCGCAGCGTTTTGCGCGCCCTGAAGGGTTTCGTCAGCCGTCCTGCAAGCAGGGTTCTGCCGGGGTGCCGGGGCCGCACAGCGGAAGCCCTGCACTGCGCTCCACTGCATCGTCCAGGCGCTGCAACAGCGCATCGGGCGCCACCGGCAGCGCAAAGCGCTCATCAAGGGCGAAATCGTCAATGGCGGCGGTAACAGCGGGCTCGGTGGGCTCAGCGTCCTGCGGCAAGTAGCCCAAATCCCTCAACGCGCCCACGATGTCCTCGTCTGCTGAGAAGACTGCGCGCGCGACCCGCTCCGGCCGGCCCACAACGCGGGATGGCTCCTCACGCACGCTGGCCAGAACCTGTGCACCACCCTCAACGTTGCCGATGGGCGCGTCTGCCGGGTCATCTGCATCGTCAGCCACCACCTCGGGGGCGACAGCGTCCCGCGCGGTGGTCTCGCCGGGTTCGTCCCCCGTCTCGTTGACCGGTTCTTGCGGGGTGAATTGGGGAATGTCCTGGGTGACGATCTGCGGCTCGGTGGCCTGACCGGGGTCTGCCGGCGTGTCGAATGGGCGTCTGGGGGCGGGGCGTGGGATCGGCGCTGCGGCGCGGCGCGGCTCGAACACAGGCTCATCCGCAGGGTAGATGGGCTCATCCGGCCCTCGGCTTTCCGGTGAGAACGGGTCATCCAGGTCGCGCAGGTTCAGCGGCCCTTCCTCCCGGGTCAGCACCAATTCGGGCTCAACGATCACCCAGGCGCTGCCGTCGCTGCGCCGGCATCGGAAGCCGTCCACCGCCGTGCGACCGTTTGCGCCCACAAGGTCCAACCGGTACCCGCGGCAGGGCGGACCGCTGTGCCGGCGCACCATCTGATAGGGCCGCACGATCACCGATCGTCCGCTCGGCAGGTCGAACTCGCTGATTTCGTCAGGCGCAGAATAGTCGAGGATCGTGCTGAGGCGGGTCTCGATGGCGCGGCGCTCGGCCGGGCTGACGGGAAGTGCCGTCTGAAAACTTTGCGCGTTGGCAAAGGACCATCCGGCCGTCAGTCCCAGCGCGATGACGATGAAACGCAATGGCCCCATTGCAGCGATCTCCCAATCGGCTCCGGCACGCCATACAACCAATTGCACCTGAACCTTGCCTGTCTTTACGCCTCAAGAGGCCGAGAGGCGAGCGCCGATCCCGCCATCAATAGCCGCGCGCGCGATCCACCACGTTTGTGAGCGCCTCGCCACGCTCATAGGCTGCCATTTGCGTCACAACGTAGCGTGTCACAGCGCGCGGGTCGCTCACGGCAGACACATGGGGCGTGATCACGAGGTTGGGCGCGTGCCAGAGCGGGTTGGTCGCCGGCAGGGGCTCCTCCTCGAAGACATCAAGGCTCGCGCCGCGCAGTGCTCCGCTTTGAAGTGCGGCAAGAATGTCCGCCTCCTTCTGCAACCCGCCGCGGCCCGCGTTGATGAGGACGGGTGCGCCCAAGGCTCCATCGCGCGCCAGCTTGCCGATGAGGTCCGCATTCAGAATATGGCGCGTGCTTGCCGTTAGCGGCAGGAGCGCAACCAGAATATCGGTCTGCCCCAAAAACGAGGGCAACCCCAGATCACCCACGTAGAGGGTGACATCCGTGTCTTTCTCGGACCGGGACCACGCGTGGACCTGAAAGCCCAGTTGGAGCAGCACTTTGGCAGCGTGCTGGGCAAGCACGCCGTAGCCCAGGAACCCGACGCGAAGGTCGGACGCGATGGGCTGGAGATGGTCCCGCCACTGGGCTTTGCGCTGTTGGTCCAGATAGGTGAAGGACTGGCGGAAGTGGAAGAGCACCTGGAGGCAGACCCATTCGGTCATCCGCTCGGACAAATTGTCGTCCACCAGGCGCACAATGGGAACGTCCGGCAGGTCCGGATCGGCAAGGACAGCGTCAACGCCGGCGCCGAGGTTAAACACCACTTCAAGGTTCGGCAGGCTTTTCAGGAGCCCCTCGGGGGGCTTCCAGGCGAGCACATAGCGCACCTCCTCAGGATCGAACTCGTCGATGCCGAGGCGCTTGAAGCTTCGCCCTGGTGCGGCCTCCTCCAGCGCATCGATCCACCGCGACGAGCTCCAATTGGCGATGGTGAGAAGCGCTGTCATAGACCGTCGTCCTGTCTTTATTTCGCCGCACCTTAGAGCCGTTTTGGCGATGCTGCGACACTCCCATGGGCGTTGCGGGCGCAATGCCCACACCTGCGGCAGGCAAGGGCTGGGCCGCGATGCGCGCGCGTGCGGTGCGGCTGTCGGTTGACCCGCGCAGTGTGGCCCCATATCCGAAGCGCTATGGCAAAAAGAGAGATCCTGGTTCTGCCTGATCCGGTCCTGCGCAAGGTGTCGGTGCCTGTTGCTGAGGTGGATGGGCGTGTGCGTGCCCTTGCCGATGACATGCTGGAGACGATGTATGCCGCGCCGGGCATTGGCCTCGCCGCACCCCAGATCGGCATATTGGAGCGCATCGTTGTGTGCGATGTTGCCGATCGGGAGGAGCAGGAACCGGCGCCCATGGTCCTCATCAATCCGGTGATTGAAAGCGCGTCCGAGGAAGCAAACGTCTACGAAGAGGGGTGTCTTTCAATCCCCGACTACACCGAGGAGGTGACGCGGCCGGCCAAGGTCCGCGTGGCGTACTTGGACCGTGATGGGGCAGCGCGCACGGTCGATGCGGATGGATTGCTTGCCACATGCCTCCAGCACGAGATCGACCACCTGAATGGTGTTTTGTTCATCGATCATTTGTCCCGCCTCAAGCGGGAGCGGGTGGTGAAGAAGTTCCAGAAGCAGGCCAAGCTCGCCTCTTGATGAAGGCGATGCGCATTCTGAGCGAGGCTTTCATGAAACGGTTTTTTGCAGTGATTGCGGTGCTGCTGGTGAGCGCCGGCCCGGCGCTGGCACAGGCGGCCGAAGCGGGGCGCACGACGCTCAACGGACGCTCCATCATCCTCTTCCAGGACGGCACGTGGCAGTACGCGCCGGCACCCGCGGCCCGTCAGGGCGATGGCGAATGCGAAGGCCTTGTTCAGCTCCCCTTGGCGGACACGGGCTTCAGTTTCTGTCTCAGCGAGGCGCAATGGGCCGTGGATCGCGCCGAAGGCGCATTCAGTGCCATGTATTTCTATAAAGGCGATCTGTCGATTTACCTCGGCATCATCCCTGAACGGGGAAACTTCACTGACGAGTTCCTGCGCAAGGCCATCATCGACATTGCTCAGGGCGCCTCGGGCCTCACCCCGGTTGAGGTGCAGAACGAGGACACCGTCACGATCGGCGGTACGGCATGGAATTTCCTGCAGTACGTCGCGCGGATCAACGGCGTGGACTTCACCTTCATCAATTACTACCGGTCCAACGATGGAAATGCGGTCCAATTCGCGTTCTGGACCCCTAAGGAGGGCGCGGCCGCGGCGCTGGAGGTCGTTCAGGAAGTCGCCCAAACGCTCCGGCGCGACGGCACCTGAAAGGCCACCATCACGGTGTTGAAAGTGGTGTTCATGGGCACACCGGAGTTCGCTGTGCCCACGCTGATGGAGATTGCCGGACAAGGCCACGAGATGGCTGCAGTCTATACCCAGCCGCCTCGCCCCGCGGGCCGCGGCATGGATGAGCGCAACAGCCACGTCCACAACGCTGCCGACGCATTGGGGATTGAGGTGCGCCATCCCCCCTCGCTCAAAGACCGCGCGGAGGAGGTGGCTGACCTCGGCGCGGACGTGATCGTTGTGGTCGCGTACGGTCTCATTCTGCCGCAGGCGGTGCTTGATGCTGCGCCAATGGGGGCTTTCAATCTGCACGCTTCGCTGCTGCCGCGCTGGCGGGGGGCAGCGCCGGTGGCACGGGCAATCCTCGCGCAGGACAGCCACACGGGCGTTTGCGTCATGAAGATGGAGGCCGGCCTCGACACCGGTCCTGTCGCCATGGAGGAACGGGTGAGGATCGCCCCGTCAGACACTGCGGGCGAGCTCACCGAGAAGCTGTCGCGTCTGGGGGCGGATTTGATGGTGCGTGCGCTCGGAGCTCTACAGCGGGGTGGGCTCAACTTCAGGCCCCAAAGCGAAGACGGGATTACCTACGCCCACAAGATCGACAAGGCTGAGGCGCAGATCGATTTCACCAAGCCCGCCGACGCGGTCCGCGCCCAAATCCATGGGATGAGCCCCTGGCCTGGTGCGTATGCGTTGCTGGAGGTGGCTGGAAAGCCCGAAAGGGTGAAGGTCTTGCTGGCCCAGACCGTGTCCGGCAACGGCGTGCCGGGCACCCTGCTCGACGACCGGCTGACCGTGGCGTGCGGGGAGGGTGCACTGTCGCTCACAAGGGTGCAGCGGCCCGGCAAGGGCGTCATGTCCGGCGAGGAATTCGTCCGAGGCGTGCGGGTCGCCGCCGGCGCGCGGTTCATCTGAGTCACCTTGGCCCGGTATAAGGTCGTCATCGAGTACGATGGTCAGCCCTTTGTGGGCTGGCAGCGGCAGGCCAACGGTCGCGCGGTACAGCAGGCCATCGAAGAGGCGGCTGCGCGTTTTTGCGGCGCGGACACCCGTGTTCACGGTGCGGGGCGGACCGATACCGGTGTCCACGCTTCCGGGCAGGTGGCCCATCTCGATTTTTCGAAGGATTGGCCGGCCGATACGGTGCGGGACGCGCTGAATGCGCACCTTCGTCCCGACCCCATAGCGATTCTATCCGCCGAACGTGTGGGCCAGGAATTTGATGCCCGGCACAGCGCGACCGCGCGGTACTATCGCTATGTGCTCATCAACCGCCGGGCCCCCCCTGCGCTCGATCGCCAGAGCTGGCATGTGGCCGTGCCGCTGGATGAGAACGCGATGGCAGAGGGTGCGGCGCACCTTTTGGGACGGCATGATTTCACCACGTTCCGCGCCAGCCAGTGCCAGGCGGCGAGCCCGGTCCGCACCCTTGATCGGCTGAGCGTGCGGCGTGACGGGGAGCGGCTTGTGGTGGAGGCAAGCGCCCGCTCTTTTCTTCACAACCAGGTTCGGTCCATGGTGGGAACGTTGGTGGAGGTGGGCGCAGGCCGCTGGGCGCCTCAAGATGTGGCACGCGTGCTGGCGGCACGCTCCCGTGCGGCGTGCGGCCCGGTCGCACCGGCCGCAGGACTGTTTCTCCAGAAAGTGGACTATTGATGAGCATCGACGTCACGCTCGGCATCATCGGCGGGTCGGGCCTTTACGATCTTCCCGGTCTCACCGGTGAGTGGACACGCATTGAAAGCCCCTGGGGCGAACCGTCGGACGAGGTGTTGATCGGCACCTTGGAGGATACGCGCGTGGTGTTCCTGCCCCGGCACGGGCGGGGCCACAGGGTCGATCCCACGGGCATCAACTTTCGCGCAAACATCGACGTTTTGAAGCGTGCAGGGGTGACCGACCTCATCTCCCTGTCAGCGGTCGGCTCCCTGCGTGAGGGGCTCTCCCCGGGCATGTTCGTGATCGTGGACCAGTTCGTGGACCGCACGTTCGCCCGCTCCAAGTCATTTTTTGGGACGGGATGCGTTGCGCATGTGTCCATGGCGCACCCTGCGAGCACTCAGCTTTGC
>JBCDFB010000131.1:0-7890 GCA_039178655.1 Pseudomonadota bacterium
CCACGCCCGCGATTTTGTGGTTGACCGGGCAGATTAGGCATAAGACCCGCAAGCAACCTTTCCGGGCGCTCATGCTGACAATTGCGGGCCTTCAAATCATCGCGGTCATTGCGCTTTCGCTATTTTGGTCGGGCCTTCTTTAGTCTCTCCTCCGTCCGGCAGGGATGTGCGCTGTGCGACCTTCGGCGCCCGGCGCAAAACCCTCTGCCGCCCTCGCCCGATTTCATCCAACCACCATGTTTGGCAAAAGCACCTCGGCGGCATCCAATAATGGTGGGCTCCATGACACTTCTTCCCGATAAGGCGTGGCTCATCAGCCGGGTCCGCACGTCCCGCTCCGGTTGGAACGCCTCTCGCCGGCCGCAAAAGCTGGACCCCATCCCCGAAGGCGGCGAATCAGTGTGGGATTTCCCGCGCCCACCGGCCGTCCAAAACGTGTCGGAGCCCATAAAGGTGGTCTTTGCCGGCGAGGTTATCGCGCAGACCACGCGCGGGCTGCGCGTGGTGGAGACGGCAGGGGCGCCGGTCTACCATTTTCCGCCGGAGGACGTGCGCACTCAGTTTTTAGCGCCCACCGGCCGGGTCACGGTATGTGAGTGGAAGGGCGCTGCCACGTACTACGATCTCAAGGTCGGTGAGCGCATCAGCACCGAAGCGGCTTACACCTACCCTGATCCGCTGGATGATTTGGGGCAAAACTACAGCGCCATCGCCGGCTGGTTCGCCTTTTATGCCGGCCGTGTGGATGAGGCTTTCGTCGGCTCGGCAAAGGTAACGCCCCAGCCCGGCGGCTACTATTCGGGCTGGGTGACGCCGCTCCTGGCCGGGCCCATCAAAGGCTCGCCGGGCAGCGAGGGCTGGTAGGCCGTTGCGCTCACCGGCGACTTTGGCAACAGTACATCAACTTGGACTCGCCGCCTCGCCGGTGATGCCCACCGTCCGGCGCAACCGCCTGCAATTCATGGAGATCGACTGATGGAGGCTCTCTTCATCGGCCACGCCTATATCGACATCACCTTTATCGCTGAGCAATTGCCCACCGGCGACGAGAAGACGATCGCGAGCGACTACGCCGTTGCCTTCGGCGGCAATGCCACGACGGCAGCGTTCTGCTCGGCCAAGCTCGGCGTGAAGTGCGATCTTTTGTGCCAACAGGCGGACGACTGGCTGTCGAGGATGTTCTTGGAGATGGCATCCCGCTCAGGCGTCTCCGTCCACGGCCGCAAGGTGTCGGAAGCGAGCCTGTCTTTTATCATGCCCAAGGACGGCAAGCGCGCCATCGTGCGCTGCCGGGATGCGGATTTTCTCCACCCCTTCCCCCAGCTGAATCTTAACGGCATCCGGGGCCTCCACGTGGATGGGCACATGGCTGACGCGGCCATCCACTATGCCAAAACCTGCCGCGAGATGGGCGTGCTCACCTCCCTCGACGGCGGCTCGGCGAGGGGAACCACCGACGAATTGCTGAACTATATTGACGTAGCCGTCGTGTCGGAGCGCATGTGCGAGCAGATGCAACTCAACCCGCTCGCGATGCTGGATTATCTCCGCTCCAAGGGCTGCAAGGTGGGCGCCGTCACGCTCGGTGAGCGCGGGCTCGTGTTCTACGAAGGCGCCGATGAGATGCGCACCATGCCTGCGCTCTCGGTCCCGCCTGACAAGGTCATCGACACATCTGGGGCGGGTGACGTCTTTCATGGGGCGTACTTTGCTTCGGCACTGATGCACCCGGACAAACCCTTCGACCAGCATTTCGACTTTGCCCGCGCAGCCTCAGCCTTCGCCGTTCAGCACCTGGGCAACGAGGCAGCACTCCCCTCCTTGGAGGACATTGCGTCCATGCGGCAAACCCTTGATGAGGCGGCTTGATCCATCGCGCGCGGGGCCTGCACTGGCCTCCGGCGGGCTCAGACTCACCAGCAATCAGGGCGCCTGACCGCCGGAGCCGCCCTCGCGCCTTTCCCCTGGCAACGGCCGATAAGAGGGTCAAGGACAAGCGGCTGCGCCGGCCCTTGCGGGCTCCTTGACCCTCTTACCGTCCGCTGCTGATCAGGGGGCGCGAGGACGGCTCCGGCGATCAGGCTTTCACCCACACCAGCACAGAAGTCTCATCGGTCTTTGACATAGGGGACGGAGAGCGCGCGCGGCGGGATGGCTCTGCCGAAAAAGCCGGCGAGTAGGATGACCGTCAACACGTACGGCGCGATGAGGATGACATCCACGGGGATTTCGCCGACCAATGGGAACGAGACATTGGAAAGCCGTGCCGCTGAGCTTTCCAGCGCGCCAAAGAGCAGGCAAGCAAACAGCGTTGGCACCGGACGCCACTTGCCGAAAATGAGTGCTGCGAGCGCGATGTAGCCCTTGCCCGCGCTCATTTCGCGCACGAAACCGCCGCCGTGTGCCGTGGAGAGATAGGCGCCTGCAATGCCGCACAGCAGCCCGGCAATGATCACCGCACGGTAGCGCAGAAACGCGACGGAGTAGCCCGCGCTGTCCACCGCCTCAGGCGCCTCGCCCACCGCCCGCAGCCGCAGCCCGAACGCAGTGGCAAACAGCACGAACGCCGATAGGGGGACGGCAAGGATTGCCACGTAAACGAGGATGTTATGGCCCGACAGCGCCGTCTCATAGAACGGGCCGAAGAACGGAACCCCGGCGAGGGTCTGGGCAAAGGGAAGATCTATGGGCGCAAAGCGCTCACTCTGGGACAGCGGCGGCGACTGGCCTCCCTGGGAAAAGAGCGCGATCCCCAGAACCACCGTCAATCCGGAGGCCAAAATGTTGATGGCGACGCCGGAGACAATCTGGTCGCCCCGATGGGTGATGGTGGCAAAGCCATGCACCAGCGCGAGGCTGAGACCGGCAAACATGGCGGCAAGGAGCCCTATCCAGGCCGAGCCTGTGATGGTGGCGGCGGCGGCCGCAGCAAAGGCCCCCATCAGCATTTTGCCCTCAAGGCCAATGTCCACGACGCCGGCGCGCTCGGAGAACATGCCGGCCATGGCGCAAAGGATGAGGGGCGTTGCAAGCCGGAGCGTGCTTGCCAGGATCTGCATGGCGTCGAGCCAGAACTCTTCCATGGCGCCCCCGCTCAGGCCGTGCGCGGCTGGCGGGCAAACACGCGCGAGAGCGGTGCCTCCAGCATGTAGGCGAGTGCGCCGGAGAACAGGATGATGAGACCCTGAATGACGAGCACCATCTCCCTGTCGATGGTGTTGAACTCGAACGAAAGCTCAGCGCCGCCCTGGTAAAGCGCGCCAAAGAGCAAGCTCGCCAGCACAATCCCCACGGGATGTGAGCGCCCCATGAGCGCGACCGCAATGCCGGTGAAACCATAGCCAGCAGTAAAGTTCAGGATGAGCTTTTCCTGCGCGCCCAGCACGTCGTTGATGGCCATAAGACCGGCCAGTGCGCCGGAAATGCACATGGTGACGATGATCATCTTGGGCACCGCGACGCCCGCGTATCTGGCCGCCGGCTCGCTCTCTCCGAGCGTGCGCAGGCGATAGCCGTAGGGCGTGCGCCAAATGAGCACCCACACGAAAATGCAGGCAAACACCGCAACCACTATGGAAAGGTTGAGGGGTGAAGACGCCATGTCGATGCCCAGTGCCCGGGCAATCTCGTGGATCTGTGGAAGCGTTGCACCCTCCGCAAAGTCGCGGGTCTGGGGCGTGGACTGTCCGGGCCTGATCAGCGGACCGGTCAGGAGGGCGACCAAAAGCCCTGCACCAATGAAATTGAACATGATTGTGGTGATGACCACGTGGCTGCCGCGGGTTGCCTGCAGGAACCCTGGCAGAAACGCCCATGCTGCGCCGAAAAGGGCTG
Organism: Pseudomonadota bacterium; assembly: GCA_039178655.1. Classification (GTDB taxonomy): domain Bacteria; phylum Pseudomonadota; class Alphaproteobacteria; order Rhizobiales; family Amorphaceae; genus Acuticoccus. Next base: position 3,835 of record JBCDFB010000131.1, read on the forward strand.
CTCCCATGATGGCGAGTGGGATGACGATGAGGCCGGGAAGGACGCTATCGAGCGCAAGGCACACCAGGGCGGCGCCCAGCCCGCCGAGCGCTGCCTGCCCCTCCCCTCCGATGTTGAAGAGCCGGGCCTGGAACGCCACCGCGACCGCGAGCCCGGTGAAGACGAAGTTGGTGGTGTAGTAGAGCGTGTAGCCGAGGCTCCCTGGGTAGACGAACGCGCCGTCAATCATGACACGCAGCGCCCGCCAGGGGTTTTCGCCGATGATCGCAACCACAATCCCCGCAACGACAAGCGCCATCATCAGATTGAGGACAGGGATCAGGCCGAGGTCCACCCAGCGCGGCAGCGCGGTCCGGCTCACGAGGCGAGCCGCTCCGTCCCCGCCGGGAGACTGCCGCTGACGCCGGCCATCATGAGACCCACCGTCTGCCGGTCGGCATCGCTGCCGGAGACCTCGCCCACAATCCGGCCGGCGTTCATGGCGATGACGCGGTCGGACAGGGCAAGGATCTCGTCCAGCTCGACCGACACCAGCAGGATGGCACAGCCTTTATTGCGAAGCTCAAGGAGCTGGCGGTGGATGAACTCAATGGCGCCGATGTCCACGCCGCGGGTGGGCTGACCCACCAGAAGGACCTTGGGGTTCGCACCGTGCTCCCGCGCCAGAACAAGCTTTTGCTGGTTGCCGCCGGAAAAGCCTACAGCGGCCAGATGCGGGTCAGGCGGGCGGACATCGAACTCGCCCATTAAAGCGGCGCAACGCTCGATCATGCGCTTGCGGCCCAAAAGCCACCGCCGTTTTCCCCGCGCGTGCCTCAGGTAGCCGAGCACCGCATTCTCGCTCATCTGGAAGGGCAGGACGAGCCCTTCGCGCCTCCTGTCCTCCGGCACATGGGCAACGCCGAGCTGGCGCATGGTGCGCGGATCCGCGGGGGATTGGGGATCCACCACATGATTGCCGACGCGGATGGTGCCAGCGTCGGGCGCGCACATCCCTGAAAGCACCGCCAAGAGTTCAGATTGGCCGTTGCCCGCGACCCCCGCAACGCCCACGATCTCACCGGCGTGGAGGGCGAGCGAGATATCGCTCAGACGGTTGACGCCGGCTGCATCGCGCAAGCTGATGCCGCGCGCTTCAAGGCGGACATCCCCGCCCTCTGTCTGCGCCTCGTTGCGCACGTGCGCCACGGTGCGGCCCACCATGAGTTCGGCAAGTTCTTCCCGGCTCGTCTCGTCGGTCTTGCGGTGGGCCACGATCTTGCCGCGCCGCATCACCGACACGTTGTCCGTGATGGCCATGATCTCGCGCAGTTTGTGCGTGATCAAAATGATGGTGACGCCCTGGCGCTTCAGAACCTTGATGCTCTCAAACATCTGGTCGGTCTCATCGGGCGTCAGCACCCCCGTGGGCTCGTCCAGAATGAGAATGCGGCCACCGCCAATCAGCGCTTTGATGATCTCAACGCGCTGCTGAAGGCCAACGGCAAGGTCCTGGACCACAGCGTCCGGATCGACAGCGAGCCCATAGGCGTCCTGAAGTGCCTTCAGCTTAACCCGCACATCCGCCCGGCTCGCCTTCAGGAGCGGCGCTTTGGCGAGCTGCAGCATCAAGTTTTCGATGACGGTAAAGTTCGGCACCAACATGAAATGCTGGTGCACCATGCCGATCCCGTTCGCGATGGCGTCGGCGCTGGAGGCCATCTTCACCGGTCTGCCGAAGAGCGCAATGCTGCCTGAATCAGCGCGGTAGTGGCCCGACAAGATGGAGACCAGTGTGGATTTGCCGGCGCCATTTTCGCCGATGATGCCGTGGACCGTTCCCTCTTCCACTGAAAGATCGACGGCGTCGTTGGCGCGCACGGCGCCGAAGGTTTTGCAGATCTTGCTGAGTTCAACTGCCTGGCTCACAGGCGCGCCTGTTCACCGGCGGTGTTCGCCCGCCCCCATGGGGAACGAGCGGCACACCAACGCGCGGCGCGTCTGTGAGCGGACACGCGCAGATCAGACCGGGCAGTTCTGATCGGTTTCGTAGTTGTGCACCTCGATTGCGCCGGACACGATCTGTGCCTTGGCGTTGTCGATGGCTGAGCGCATCTCAGCACCCAACAGGTCCGCGTTGTTGTCATCGGCCACGTAGTCGACGCCCTCTTCGGCAAGGCCGAGGATCTGCACGCCGGACGTGAACTCGCCGTTCATGGCGTCCATGAAGGTGTCGTAGGCAGCATTGTCCACGCGCTTCAGCATGGAGGTGAGGACGGAGCCCGGCGCCACCTGGTGCTGGTCACTGTCCACCCCGATGGCAAGCTTGCCCTGGTCGGCCGCCGCGCGGATGACGCCAAGGCCTGTGCCACCGGCAGCGTGGTAGACAACGTCAGCCCCGCGGTCGATCTGGCTGCGGGTGAGTTCAGCGCCCTTCGTCGGATCGTTCCAGGCGCTCGGCGTCGTCCCGGTCATGTTCTGGAGGACCGTCGCGTCAGGGTTGGTCGCCTTCACACCCTGCACGTAGCCGCAGGCGAACTTGCGGATGAGTGGAATGTCCATCCCACCCACGAAACCGACAGTCCCGGTTTCGCTGGCAAGCGCCGCGGCAACGCCTACCAGGTAGGACCCCTCGTGCTCCTTGAACGCGTATTGGCGCAGGTTCGGCTGGTCGAGCCACGACACGTCGATGATCGCAAACTCGGTGTCTGGGAACTCCTGCGCCACCTTGTCGATCGCGTCCGCCTGACTGAAGCCGACGCCGAGCACAATCGTCGCGCCGCGCTGGGCCATGCGCGTGATGGCCTGCTCGCGCTGGGCTTCGTTGGTGACTTCGAACTCCATCACCTCAACGCCCGTTTCGTCCATGAAGCGCTTGACGCCGTTCCAGACACCCTCGTTGAACGACTTGTCGAACTTGCCGCCCATGTCGAACACAACGGCGGGGCGGAACTCGTCATCGGCCAGCGCTGATCCGGCAAGCACGGCTGCAGCCGCTGCGCCGGCGAGGAAGGACTTCCACATCACGCACACTCCCATTATTTCTGTGATGTCTTGATTTCTTCTGAGCTTACGTCGCGCAGGCCGCATTTGGCAAAACGCGTTGCGTCACAGCGCAGCAACTTCAGGGCCAATCAGCTGGCAAGGCCAATCTCGCGCAGGCGCTCCTGCAGGTAGGCGCCAGCGGTTTTCTCAGCGGAGAGCGCCACGTCGGGCCGCGGGTGGACAAAGAGCGGCATGGAAAACCGCGCCCCTGCGCTCGACGTCTCAGGATTGACCACACGGTGGGTGGTGGAGGGAAACGCCCCGCCCGAGGCAAGCTGCAGCATGTCGCCCGTGTTGACGGCAATCATGCCGCGATCGCAGGGCACCTCATGCCAATTGCCGGCCGTGTCGCGCGCCTGGAGCCCCGGCGCAGACCCGGCAACCAAAAGTGTGATGAGGTTGATGTCCTCGTGCGCTGCCGCCCGCTCCGCGCCAGGCTCCACAACAATCCCGTCCTGCGAGGGATAGTGGATGATCCGCAGCATGCTCTGCTCGCTTCCCTCCAGCATGTTTGGAAGCGGCTCGGCAAAGCCTGCCTTCACCTCAGCGGGGGCGTTCTCCTGGATCCACGACAGCATCTTGCGGCCGAGCGCCAGGAGGTCTGCGTAAAGTGCGCGCGTGACGGTTGCGGCCTCATCTGGGAGCGCGGTGGCGGGGTAGACCTGGAAGAACTCCTTCAGGTCCTTGTGAGCCGACCCTTTTGCGTTTTCCGAGCGAAAGGGAAAAAACCCGGACGGGGCCCCTGGTTCTGCGTGAAAGGCGTCCTTACCCGCTGAGCCGAAGAACTCTCCCCAAGCAGCGTACGCTTCGTCGATCCGCTCCGCGGTAATGGGGTGATTGCGCAGAACCGCAAATCCGGTGTCGAGCAGCGACCGGGTGAATTGTTCCGGGGCGTCGGACGCAGTGTAATCGACCGAAGAAATCGCAAACATGGTCCGCCTTCTCCCCGCCACTCGGGCTGAAAGTCTTCCAACCAAAACTGATTATCGCACCGTGGTGACCGGCAGCAACCGTCCTCGGCCCGCGCCGGGC
>JBCDFB010000132.1:0-7869 GCA_039178655.1 Pseudomonadota bacterium
AGGGCGTGCTGCCGATCGATTCGCTCGAACTGCTCGCTGATGCGCGCGGCGGCCTCAACAAGCCAGGAAGGGTCCACCTCGAACGCCGTGGCATAAAGCGCTCTGAGGTCGTCCGGCAAGGCGCTCGACGCGCTTTACCGCCTCGCCTTCGAGCGAGGCCTCAAGACCACCTACTATCTGCGCGCCCGTGCGGCGACCGGGGTGGAAAAGTCCACCCTGAAGGGTACCGACGGCCGTCTCAACGCGGTCTCTGCCACCTCTTCCGCCGGTGCTGCCTGCTCCATCGATGACCCGACCTGCGAGGCCTGCCAGTGACCCTTACCGACTGGAACGACCCCATCCGCGCCGAGCAGCGCGCTGCACCGACGGGCACTCCCGCCCATGCGGACGCCACCGGTCTTGGCGCCATCGAACAGGGCGCCGCTCGCGTATCCGTCTCCGACAAGGCGATGATCAACGCCCGTGCCGACGTCAATCAACTCCTGCCGCTGAAGTATCGCTGGGCGTGGGAAAAGTATTTGTCCGGGTGCAACAACCATTGGATGCCAACCGAAGTTTCGATGCAGGCCGACATCGCGCTTTGGAAATCACGCGACGGGCTCACGGAGGACGAGCGGCGAACGGTAAAGCGCAACCTCGGATTTTTCGCAGCGTCCGAGAGCCTTGTGGCAAACAACATCGTTCTCGCCATCTACCGCCACCTCACCAACCCGGAGTGCCGGCAGTACCTCTTGCGTCAGGCGTTCGAGGAGGCGGTGCACACGCACACATTCCAGTACATTGTGGAAAGCCTAGGCCTTAATGAGGGCGAACTCTTCAACATGTACCGGGAGGTGCCGTCGATCACCGAGAAGGCGGCGTGGGCGCTGAAGTACACGCAGCACCTCGACGATCCGAATTTCGCGACAGGCACTGTTGAGGCAGACCAAGCGTTCCTTCGCGATCTTGTCGCCTTCTATGTCGTTTTTGAGGGAATGTGGTTCTACACAGGCTTTGCACAAATCCTGTCGCTTGGCCGGCGCAACAAGATGGTCGGCATTGCCGAGCAGTATCAGTACATCTTGCGCGACGAGAGCATTCATCTGAATTTCGGGATTGACGTCATCAACCAAATCAAGGCCGAGAACCCGGATTTGTGGACCAAGCCCTTCCAGGAGGAGGTGCGCGCAATGCTTGCCGAGGCTGCGGAGCTGGAAGGCGCATACGGTCGTGACACGATGCCCCGTGGCTTCCTGGGTCTTAATGCCGGTCTCACCGAGGAGTACATGCGGTTCATTGCCAACAGGCGTTGCGGCCAGCTTGGCCTCGCTCCTGTGTTCGGCCCGGCAGAAAACCCATTCCCCTGGATGAGTGAGGCAATGGACCTGCGCAAGGAGAAGAATTTCTTCGAGACGCGCGTGACAGAGTACCAAACCGGCGGCGCTTTGAGTTGGGACTAAGCTGGGCCGAAGAACAGGCCTTGACGAAGCGACGTTTGAGGATCAGCGTGGCGGAAGCTGAGGTTCTCTGTTTCCGCGTTGGAGGCAGGGCGAAGAGGGAAGCCGGTGCGGGTGACGGTTGTAGCCCAATTCCGGCGCTGCCCCCGCAACTGTAAGCGGTGAGCCGTCGTTGAATGAGTGCCACTGGGGTCGCCCCGGGAAGGCCATAACGCCGGCAACGACCCGCAAGCCAGGAGACCTGCCTCAGCCAAGAACGAACACCGGTCGGGGTGTGCCGGGCGACGCAATGATGCCTTGGCACGCCGCGCCAAGACCCCTCATGCGTTGGCTCGTCAGCCCACCACCGACTGCAATGAGGTGAAGGTGTGGCTGTTGTTTCTACCGATCCGACGGGGGTGGTCCGTCCTCCTGAGCTCGTGTCCACGCTTGTCTACACAAGCCGTGCGACGGACGCGCTGGACGCTCCGGAACTCACTCAGCTCGTCAGCGCCGCCCAAGTGCGCAACGCCCACGAGCACGTGACCGGTTGTCTCGTCTACGACCAGGGTCGCTTTCTGCAGTGGTTGGAGGGTCCGAGCGACGGGATCGACCGGATTGCCGCGTCGATTGGCAAGGACGAACGTCATTTTGATATCAACGTGTTGGATAAGCGCAGCTCAGACAAACGCAGCTTTTCTGAGTGGAGCATGCGATTGCTGGTGGGGCGAGAGGGCACGGAGGCAAGCGGCGCAGATCACGCCTCCGATGCTCTGCTTGAGACACTGCATCGGCCGGGTGCGCCAACGACCGATCTTCTAAAGCAGCTCCGCCCGGAAGCAACGGCTTTGGCGGAGACCGCCGGTCCATGCGTCGAGAACGTTGATGAGGCCCGTCAAACTCAGCGCATTGACGATCCTTTGTTGTCCTCGCGCATTGCAGCGGAGGCCCCGGCAGTGCTTTCAGCGGCCTACGGCGCCATTGACGGTGACGTTGAGCGGGTTTGCCAAGTGCTTCGTCCGTACCTTGGGTATCGCCAGCCTGTCAGGATGGTGGCTCCTCTTCTTGAAGCGATGATGGGTTGGTGCCGCCACAAATGGCGCCAGGATGAAATCACTGAGGTTGATGTCACCATCGCGATCTGCACGGCGCTGACCGCCTTCCGCAGTCTCCCGTTTCACGACGTGCCGCATCGAGCGCCGGCCAAAACGCCAGTACTCGTCGCAACAACCCCGGGCGAACAGCACCTTTTGCAAACCGCGGTCGCATGTGAAGCGCTTGAAGAGGAGGGGTACGCTGCATCCTGCGATCACTTTGAGACGGTTGACGAGCTTGAAACGTCGGTGCGCGAGCACGCGGCGCCGCTCGTTATTCTGTGTCAGAGCGGGGTGTTTCGCAGAGATGAAAGGCTAGCCGCGCTGACATCAGCCTTGTCGCGCGCGCGTCATGCAGGTTGCGCCCGCGCTGTCGAAGTTGCCGTTCTCGGCCGCAGCTTCAGCGACCAAGACGGCGGCCCCTGTATTGACGGCGCTGCGTTCACCTGCCGGTCCACATCCGGGCTGGTGCGACGTCTGGCGAAGTTCGACAACCGCACCGCCTGACCGAACTCGGGCGGGTGCCGGTTTAGTCAGCTCCCGTGAGCCGCCGCGAGCCTGCCGGGAGCGTCTGTCCGGTTAGCTCACAAGTCCGCTGACGAGCGATCCGGCCGAGAACGTGGCCGCCATGGCTGTGGCCCCCCAGACCGTCGTTCGGATGATTGCAGGGGCCACAGGGGCACCGCCTGTCCTGGCCCCAAGCGCGCCGAGGGCAACCAGTGCGATCAAAGTTGCAACGAGGACGTACGGCACGATGAGCCCTGCGGCTGCGACGAGCGCGGCGGCAAGGGGGAGGATGCCGGCGCCGCTGAAGGCCAACCCGGACGCAAGCGCTGCCCGCCGTGGGCTCGCGGAGTGCAGTTCCAGCAGGCCGACTTCGTCGCGCAGATGCGCTTCCAGTGCGTCGCTGCGCGTGAGTTCCTTCGCCACCTGCTCCGCCGTCGCAGCACTCAAGCCGCGGTTGCGCCAGATCGCGGCAAGTTCTGCCAGCTCGCCATCCGGATCGTTCTTCAAAGCGGCATGTTCGCGCATGATCTCGGCACGCTCGATATCCGCTTGCGACGACACCGAAATGTACTCGCTGGCCGCAATCGACATGGCACCTGCGATCAGTCCTGCAATGCCCGTCGCCAGCACAACGTTGGCCGAGGGAACCGCTGCCGCGACACCGATGAGGAGCGATGAGATGGACACAATCCCGTCAGTCGCACCAAGGACGGCGGCGCGCAGCCAGTGGCTCCGTCCCAGACGGTGGGGATCGTCAGGATGGGTCGCGGCAAAGGTCTCATCCACGGCGCATCAGGCAAATTTGCCCGCAGCCCGAACCTTGGGGATGCGTCAGACATATCTGCTCCAGTTTTCCGCGGCAGTGGCGAACCGAACTATTGTGAGTTTTTCTCGCCATTATTCGGCCGCGTGCGGGCTTTGCGCAGGCCCAGGTCGGTCATGCGCTTCGGTCCCCTCACGGGTCATCGGCACTGCAAGTGCGTCAGCCGGTTTTGCTGGGAGCCGGCTCATTGCGCCATCTCGCCGATAGGCGTCGACAGAACTTGCCGTGGCGCGCCGATACCGACGGATCCGGACCGCAAGCGCATTGATCAGAACGACAGCGGTGAACATGAAGCCGTAAAACAGCGCCATGGACGCCGATGTGGCTGCGTTCAGAACATAAGCGATCCAGAATCCCGCAATGGCCCCCGCGACGGCGAACAGCGCGGTGAGAAGGATCATGGTGGAAAGGCGCCGGCTGATCAGTTGAGCGGTCGCGGCCGGGACAACCAAGAGCGAGATCACCAATATCGCGCCGGCAGCATGGAACGCGGTTACCACAGTGACCGACACCAAGAACATGAAGAACGTGTTCAAGAGTTTGGTTCGCAGGCCCAGAACAAGCGCGAACTGAGCGTCGAAGGTCCCCAGCTTCAGCTTCGGATAAAATATCGAAATGAAGGCGACGTTCACGGCCAGAACGGCAAGCATGACGTAAAGGTACCGCGGACCGATGGACACGCCGTTGATGGTGAGTTGGTGAAAGGCCGCCAGGTTGAGGTCTCCAACCAGGACGACCTCCGTGTGGAGATGGACGTGCTGGAAGTCCATGCTGATGAGGATGACGCCGGCCGCGAATAGTGCAGGGAAAACCAGGCCCTGCGGCGCATCTCCGGTCAGCAACCCCGTACGGATCAGCCATTCGTTGCAAAGCACGACAAGCAGCCCGCCGAGCGCTGCGCCGACGATGAGCCACGGCGAATTCAGATCATGGGTCAGTGCATAGCCCACAACGATCCCGGGCAGAACGGCATGGGCGATCCCCTCCACCAGCATGGAGTTCCGTCGCAGAACCACGAATACACCCGGCAGCGCACACGCCAGCGCTGAGACGACTGCCAGAAGGCTTGTGCCGACAATGAAGCTCATGGCTCCGTCCCGCCACCCGCAAGCTCGCGCCGCAGCGCCTCGCGCGCGCGGGAACGGCGGACCGCGGCGGTGATAACGCTGCGGCGGGGCGATGCCAGCAGAGAAATCAGGAAGATCGCGAAAAGGGTGAGTACGATCACCGGCCCGCTCGGCACGTTGCCCATCGCGATTGAAAGATAGGCGCCCAACCCGCTTCCGATCGCACCGAATGCGCCGGACAGGGCGACCATTCCAGGCAGCGTGCTGGTCCACTGCCGTGCTGCGGCCGGCGGTGTGACGACGAAGGCGATCATCAGGACGACGCCGACCGCCTTCACGCCGATCACGATGGCGATGACGATGGTAGTAAACATCAGCGTGTCGATCACCCTTGCGTGGAAGCCGAGCATCGTTGACAGGAGCGGATCGAATGTCCGCAGGGTGAACTCCTTCCAGAACACCAGCATCAAGGTCAGAGCGACGGCGCCCACTATAGCGCTTGTGACGAGGTCGGCGATGGTGATGACCGAAGCATTGCCGAACAAGTAGTCACTGATCCCGCCTTTGCCCGGAAACGGGCCGTTTGAGATAAAACGCAACAAGATCATCCCGGCGCCGAAGAAGACCGTCAGCGAAATTGCCATTGCAGTGTCTATTCGGATCTTCGTTCGTGCTGCGATTGCATTGGCGAAGAGGGCCGAAAGCGTGCCAGTGATCACTGCGCCGACAATGAGGCTCACCATGTTGCGCCCATTCAGGTCGAAAATCGCGACCGCCGCCACGAAAGCCAAAAGCGCGCCCGGCAAAGAGGAGTGCGCAATAACATCGCTGATCAAGGACTGCTTGCGCAAATAGGCGAATGCACCCAGCGCACCGGCGACAAGGCCGATCACAGTGGTGCCGAAAAACACCATCCGGAAGGTGTGGTTTCCGAAGAATTCGATCAGGTCCATCAAGGACCTACACAGCGGTCGCCAAGAACGCCTCGGCACCGTCGCGAGCTTCGTAGGCGATCTGGATATTCTCCCTTGTGAAGACCTCGTCCGCTGGCCCCGAGGCGATGATGCTGCCGTTCAGCAACGTCACGTGGTCGCAATAGTCCCGCACGGTCGCGAGATGGTGGTGCACGATCACAATCGTCTTTCCCCGGGCGCTTAGATCTTTCAGCACGTGCACCATTGCCTCTTGGCTCTTCGCGTCAATGCCCTGGAAAGGCTCGTCCATGAAGTAAAGGTCGGGCGCTTGGACGAGGGCACGGGCAAGGAAAGCGCGCTGGCGTTGCCCGCCGGACAGCTCTCCGATCTGGCAGGAGGCGAGGTCGACAAGCCCGGTCTGCTCCAGTGAAGCCATCGCCCGAGCGCGCTCGGCCTTTCCAGGGCGCCGGATCCATCCGAGTTGCCCGTATGTCCCCATGGTGACGAGATCAATGACGGTGGTGGGAAAGTCCCAATCCACGGTGGTGGATTGGGACATGTAGCCGACCCGCTGACGGACGTGATCAAGGGGATGTCCGAAAAACTCCGCGGTGCCGGTCAGCGGCGTCACCAGGCCGAGCATGGCTTTGATGAGCGTGGACTTACCGGCTCCGTTCGGTCCGACAATGCCCATCACACTGCCGACGGGAACGCTGAAGTTCACCCGGCGCAGCACCGGGTCCGCACGATAGGCGACCGACAGGTTCCGAGTCTGGCAGGCGATGGGCACCGCGTTCATTCACGAACCGGCGCCAAGCGCCTCGGCAACGGTCTGAGCATTGTGGCGGAACACGCCAAGGTAAGTATCAACGCCCGGTTCGGCGCCCAAGGAGTCCGCAAAAAGCTCTTCATCAGAAACTTCGACCTGCCAACCCAGCGCCTGCACAGCCTCTTGCAGGCTGGTGATCGCCTGGGGATTGCCAAGGTTGTCCTGGAAGATCACCCGAACGCGATTGTCGGCGATCAACTGCGCCAGGTCGCTCATCTCACGGGGGCTCATCTGGGCTTCCGAAGAGACAAAATCTGTCGCGTGGACTTGGATGTCGTACGTGTCGCCGAAGTAATTGAACGCGTCGTGCCCGGTAATGAGGATGCGCGACTCTTCAGGGATGTTGGCAAGGAGTTCCTTAGCCTCTCCCGCCGCGGCTTCGATTTCGGCGATATAAGCCTCGGCGTTCGCCTTATACTCCGCCGCACAGTCCGGATCGATTTCGCCCAGGTGGTCAGCAACATATCCGACGATGAGCGACCAGGCCTCGGGGCTGTTCCACACGTGAGGGTCGTTTAGCGCGTTGCCGTCATCATCGGTCTCTGGCCAGTCGAGCAGGAGCGCCTCAGGCAGCAACTCGCCGACAGCAACCTGCTTATCGCCGAGGCTTTCCAAAAGGTCGTCCATGCGGGCTTCCAGATGCAGTCCCGTCCAGACGACAGCGTCGGCGTCCTGGATCGTCTGGATGTCCTGCGTTGAAGGCTGGTAGGTGTGCGGATCACCGCCTGGGCCGACCATCGTAATGACTTCAGCGTCCGGCGCGACGTTGGCGACAGCGTCGGCCAGATAGCCGGTGGTAGCGTAGACAGTCAGAACGTCGTCCTGACCTTGCGCGAGCGTGACCGGTGCAGTGCCCGCCATCAGCAGTGCGGTGCCGAACACCGCACCGATCCCAAAAGCGCGTCTTGAGTGATCTACCATCACTGACCTCTCTTCCCTTACCCAATCTGTCCTTCGGCACACATGGCCTGTACGCCGCTTAACCTCGCCAACGGCTCGGCAGCTCGCATTTTATCAAAGTCACAGCAAGTTTTTAGGCCAGCGTTCCTATCACCGCGTGCGATAAGCTGATGGCCATAAAGTGTCAATACTTTTTGACACTTCGGTGAAGGGTAATTTGTCATAGCCAATAAGCGAAGTAGGGAAAGTAATATTGAAAAAATTCTAATGTAGGGGCTATTTTCCTCGCGGTGTGGTGCAATGGAATTTCCGCGCTCTGG
>JBCDFB010000133.1:0-7789 GCA_039178655.1 Pseudomonadota bacterium
GGATCCCCAGACCAAGCTCGGGCCAGGCGCCTGCACACACTATGGTAGGAGATCCCCGCCAAACCTCGCAAGAGACATCGGTCATCGATTTCCGGCAGCGCACAGAACGGTAGCGCCAGCGACGGCCCCAGGCACCTTCAACCTTGCCGTTGAAAGACCGCCCGTTTTCCCAAGGGCCAGGCATTGTGCCCGCGGCGCGAGCACGGAGAAATGCTCCAGTGCATGTTCTTGTCGCTCAGATTGGATCAACCTGACCGGGATATGCGCTAATTCTTGTGCAAGAAGCTTCCGATGGCTGACAGGCTTGCCCTGTCCCAGAGCAACGGCGCATGGCCTTCGCCCGGCGCGACGAATGCCTCTAACCCCTCGTGGCAGCGGCGCATGGCTTCAACCGTTGCTGCAGAAAGAAGGTCTGAATTTGAACCCCGCACCACCATCACTGGGCACCCGTTCAGCGCCTCGAACCCGGGCCAAAAGTCCGGCGGAGCGCTGGCAGGATTGCCATCTTTGAACGGCGCTGCCAGCGCAGGGTCATAGTCGAGGCAAACGGTACCGCCATCTCCCTGCGATGCCAGTTGGCGGGCGAGCCTGATCCAGTCGTCCCCGTCAAGCCGCGGAAATTGTTTGCTGAGAGCCTTGCGAAGCCCGGCAGCGAGGCTGTCGAAGGATGCAAACTCCATTGTTGTGCCAACACTGGCCCCGATGCGCGCAAGGCCCGCCGGTTCGATCCGCGGCCCGATGTCGTTGAGCACCACTGACCGCAACCGTTCCGGCGACACCGTGGCAAGGAGCATCGCGAGCAGCCCGCCGCGAGACGTGCCCACCACATGGGCCCGGGTGATCCCAAACTGATCGAGCGCCGCCGTCAGATCCTTCAACTCCTGAGGGAGCGTGTAGGTCTCGGCCGGTGCACGCCCTGAGCGGCCACGCCCCCTCGACTCCAGGACGATCACACGCCGCCGGGGCCAGGCATCGCTGCCCTCTGACACTGCACGGGCGAGCGCGTGGAAGTCGCGGGCGTTGCGGGTCAGCCCCGGCAGGCATAGGACAGGGTCCCCTGCCGCGTCGGGGCAATAATCCTCGGCAAAGAGCGTGATACCGTCTTCAGCTGTTGCCGTCAGAGACGCGGTCAGCTTGCCCTCCCGCGGGAGAGATCGCTCTGGATGGCAAGACGCCCGCTCCCCAACGCCTCGCGGTAGACCTGAACGTTTTCCAAAACACGCTGCACATAATTGCGTGTCTCCGGAAACGGGATTTGCTCGACCCACACAATCGGATCCACGGACGGATCGCGCGGATCACCGAAGCGGGCAATCCACTCCCGCACCCGCCCTGCCCCGGCGTTGTAGGCCGCGAAGGTGAGGATGTAGGAGCCGTTGAAATCGCCCAGCCGCTCAGCAAGGTAAGCCGCGCCCAGCGTTGCGTTGTGGGCAGGGTCCGTGAAGAGCTTGCGTGTTGAATGCTTCAGGCCGAGCCGACGGGCCACCGAAGCGCCCGTGCGCGGCATCACCTGCATCAATCCCGCAGCGCCGGCGGGGCTCTTGGCCGACGTATTGAACTGGGATTCCTGCCTGGCAATGGCGTATACCAATGCGCGGTCGAGGCCTTGGGGCATCTTCGCCCGCCGCGGAATGTGCTTGGTCGGATAGGCGAGTTGGCCCACCTTCAAGCCACGGCGCTGCCCGTCCTTCGCCGCCATCAGCGCGAAGTGCGCCTTGCCCACGCGCTCTGCCTTTTGGGCAACAAGGGTCACCTGCCCTGCCGTGGGCACCGTCTCGGCAAGGTGGTTGATGAGCGGCCAGATGCGGTGCTCGTGGCCGCTGCGGATCAACCGCTCCACCGCTTGCGCAACAGGGTTTTTCGAAATGGCCGCCTTGTCGCCGCTGCTCGGGCTTGGGGCGCGCGCCACACCAGTCCCCGATCGCCCAAGCTCAGCCCGCGCCAATTGCCCGTAGTAGGTGAAGCCAAACCGCGCGGCATCGCTAAAGTGCCGCCGCGCGCCTGCGCCATCGCCACGGGTCTTTGCCGCGCGGCCGCGCCAGTAGGCGGCCCGGGCAGAGGTGATGGGCGTGGTGGCAATGTCAGCGAGCGCTGCGAAATGCTTCTCAGCTTTTGCACCGTCGTTGAGGCCTTGGAGCGCAAACCAGCCGGCATGGAACGCTTCGTCCGCGCGATCCTTGGCACTGTGCGCAAACCCCTTCGCGGCAAGACGATGTGCCTCGCGCCATTTACCGTCTTCGGCCAGAAGCCGCGCAACGATGCGTGCTTCGTTCCACCAGCCATCGCCACTCACGACGTGCCGCGGCGAAACCGGCGTCATCAGGCGCGCGGCTGCGGAAAGGTCCTTGGCGTGGCGCTTTGTCTCAGCAGCGGCGAGCACATAGCCGGGGCGGCGCCGCAATTGCGCGGGCACACGGCCCAAGAGGCGGTTCGCGTTGCCCTCGCCTTTTGCCGCGGCAACCCTTGCATCCACGTAGGCGCGCGGCCCAGTTCCCAGCCGCGGCTTCAGCGCGGCCGCTTCAGCGAGCCGGTTCTCCCCCACCAGCATGTCAACGCGCGTGAGGTGATCGTCCGCGGTGAGCACTGATGAGAGGTCCTTGGCAAACGCTGCCTGGAGGCTGCGTCCCATCCGCTCATTGTGCCAGGCCTGGCGTGCAATGGCGGCCGCCTGACGGCGATCGCCCTTTGCAAGGTAGGCCTTGGCAAGGAGCCTCGCGCCTTGGGATGACTGCGCTTTGCCGGCGAGCGCTTGGATGACGCGGTCCGCGCCCGGCGCTTCACGGGCAAGCGCCTCCTCAAAGCGCACGCGCATCATCCTGGCGGAGGGCCAGCCCTTTGCGCGGGCAGTCACATCCGCAACCATGGCGGAGGAGAGTTTCGCCGGGCCCGCGCGCACCACGAAATAGTCCACAATCATTCGGTCGAGCGGGTCGCTGAGGCCGTTGCGCCGGGCGAAGACCTCATCATATCGGTCGGCCCGCAGCGCATCGAGCGCGGCTTTCAGCGAACCTGAGCGGCTGCCGTACCGTGCGAAGGCTTTGTCATTGCGCGCGCCGAAGGCGTTGTCCTGCGGTGCTGATTGGCGCAGCGGCGCCGACGCGCGGGGCGGCGCAATGGTGTCTGCCGCGCCCCGTGCCGCCGCGGCGGCCGCGTTGAACAGGGATGCAACCGGCCCCTCGTCAGCCGGCGCAAAGGCCGTCACCGGCACAGCGCTGCCGTTTTCCACCCGTGCCACAACGCGCGGGCCGGTGCCCGGCCGGCGCCGCGGAAAAGGTCCGGCCACCGGGGCCGTGGCCTGCACACGCGCCTGTTCCACCGCGGGGGCAACGGGTGCCGCCCTTGCCGGATTGGCGCGGGGCAGCGGTGCGGCAGCAAGGGTTACCGACGAACGACCGTCCACCGGTGCCGGGCGAAAGCTAGTTGCCTCCGCCGAACCGGACATTCCCGTCACAGCTGCGAATGCCGCGAGACAGACCCCGACGCGCACCAACATGCTCCACCTCCGACCAAACTGTGGATTGCAGCTCTTTAGGTCTTATTGCTTGCCAAATGGAAAATCGAATCATTGCGCTTGCACAGGCCTCGCCATGCACCGGAACGTGTGCCATGGCCCAGCGCCACGAGAAACGTCGATAGGGCCACAGGGAGGAAGATGCCGTGTTCCAAGGATCGCTCACCGCGCTGGTGACCCCGTTCCGCGACGGAAGGCTCGATGAACAGGCCTTCACGGACCTTGTGGAGTGGCAGGTGGCGAGCGGCACGAACGGCCTGGTGCCGGTGGGAACAACCGGCGAATCGCCGACCCTCTCCCACGGTGAGCACAACCGTGTGGTGGAGCTTTGCGTGGCTGCCGCGGCTGGCCGCGTTCCGGTCATCGCCGGGGCCGGCTCCAACTCCACGAAGGAGGCCGTTGGCCTTGCCGAGCCTGCGCAAAAGGCCGGCGCCACCGGCATTCTTGTGGTCACGCCGTACTACAACAAACCGAACCAGGCGGGCCTGAAGGCCCACTATTCGGCCATCGCGTCGGCGACGACCTTGCCCATCATCATCTACAACATCCCGCCACGCTCGGTCATAGACATGAGCGTGGAGACGATGGCCGAGCTGGCCGATGCCCATCCGAACATTGTCGGCGTCAAAGACGCTACGGCGAACCTTGCCCGCGTCAGTCGCCAGCGCGCCGCAAGCGGCCCTTCCTTCGTGCAACTCTCGGGGGAGGACGCCACCGCTCTGGCATTCAACGCCCATGGCGGCGTGGGGTGCATCTCGGTCACCGCGAATGTGGCACCGGAGGAGTGTGCAGCGTTCCAGGCCGCATGCGCCAACGGGGACTATGCTACGGCGCTGACGCTGCAAGACCGCCTCATGCCCCTTCACGATGCTCTTTTCATCGAGCCCAACCCCAGCGGCGCAAAGTATGCCTTGTCGCGCATGGGCAGAATGTCCAACGAATTGCGCGCGCCGCTTGTGCCCGTCAGTGCGCCGACGGCCGCTAAGATCGACAAGGCCATGGCCGCTGCGGGCATCGCCTGAACAAATGACCGAGAAGGATATTTTTATGCTGAGAACGTTTGCTGCTGTTGCGGCGGTTGCGCTGCTCGCCCTGCCCGCCAACGCTAAGGAGGCCCGCTGCTTCAACTCAGACGACGGCACATACGCCTGCGACTTCCGCCAATTCGGCGGCGACGGGAGCTTCACCGTTTCCGCACCTTTGAAGCCAAGCTACACCATCTCCATAACCGGGCGCGACCAAGCGGATGGCTTCGCGGACTTCGGCGACGGCAACATTTTCCTGCCGGGACCCTTCAACCGCTCGCGCAGTGACCGGGCGTGCTGGGTCTCCGACGCCACCGGCTTTCGGCTCTGCGCCTATTAGGGCATGGCAACACGATTAGGTGACATGGCACGCATTTGCCGTGCGTGCCGCTGCGCCTATCTGCGCTGCGGATAGCCCGCAGGAGCGCCCCCATGAGCGACCGTCCCATCGATCTTTACTACTGGCCCACACCGAACGGGTGGAAAGTCAGCATCTTGCTGGAGGAGCTTGGCCTTCCGTACGCTGTCCACCTCATCAACATCGGCGCGGGCGATCAGTTTAAGCCGGAGTTCTTGAAAGTCGCCCCCAACAACCGCATCCCTGCGATCGTTGACCCTGACGGGCCGGACGGTGAGGCCATCTCCATTTTCGAGTCCGGCGCAATCCTGCAGTATATTGCCCGCAAGCACGGCAAGTTTTACGGGCAGAGCGCGCGCGAGCAGGTGACTGTTGATGAATGGCTCATGTGGCAAATGGGCGGTTTCGGGCCGATGCTTGGCCAGAACCATCACTTCAACCGGTACGCGCCCGAGGACGTTCCCTACGCCAAGACCCGCTACACGAACGAAACGCACCGCCTCTATGGCGTTTTGGACAAGCAGCTTGCGGGCAAGGATTTCATCACTGGAAGCTACTCCATCGCCGACATGGCTTGCGTAGGCTGGGCCAACGGCTGGGAGAACCAGAAGATGGACATTGAGGAGTTTCCGAACGTGAAGCGCTGGCTCACCGCCCTGAAGGCACGCCCTGCGGTGGAGCGCGGCATGGCGTTGGGGGCAGAGGAGCGTGAAAAGATGCAAATCTCGTCGGATCCGGCGCAGCAAGCGATCC
Source organism: Pseudomonadota bacterium (assembly GCA_039178655.1). Lineage (GTDB taxonomy): Bacteria > Pseudomonadota > Alphaproteobacteria > Rhizobiales > Amorphaceae > Acuticoccus. The sequence continues at coordinate 5,648 of JBCDFB010000133.1, forward strand.
TGTTCGGCCAGCGCGCCCGGCGCTGATCAGCGAGGTGGTCCACGCCATTCCCGAGGGCAGTTCCAACCTCTTATTCGGATGATGACGGCGTGAGGCAGGGGGGGGAAATCGCTGCGCGCCCAGGTCACCTGTGGTGGTGACAGGGCATGTTGAAACCGGTACTTATGGGTAAGAGCGGGAGCCGTGGCCGAGAGGCTGAAGGCGGCGGTTTGCTAAACCGTTAGGCGGGGTAAACCCGTCTCGAGGGTTCGAATCCCTCCGGCTCCGCCACCCCGGAACAAAAGTGCGAACACCGGTCGCCGCCGTTTCGTCCTGACAAGCATGTCTATCCACGTCGCCGGCTGGTTCTGCGGTACTGACTTCTTTGGCAGCGTCCCTGCCGCAACGCCCTGGGCGTTGGGCGTGCGGCGCCCCACGGGGTGGCAGCCGCAGAACTTCCGGCCACCGCCTCATACTGCGCATTGCGCGAGATCCTCCGGCCTGACGTATGCTCAGGCTTCGCTGGGTTCCGGCACGAACAGCAAATCAGGTTCAATCCCGCGCTTTACGGCGCTCGCCCTCACCGCTCCCTGGAGTGCCACGCTTCGCTCAAGCGTCCGGCGGAAGCGCTTCTCGTCCAGAACGAGGAGGGTGGAAGGGGCGATCGCGCGCACTTTGATGCGACGCGCCTTGCGTGTCAGCGCTGCGATCTGGCCAAACATCTCGCCACGACCCAGCCGCCAAGTCTGGCCCGCGGTCTCCAGTTCGACCGCGCCGGAGGCGATAAAGAAAACGCTCCTCCCGGAGGTCTGCTTGCTCACGACGACCTCGCCTGCGTTCACATAACGCGTCCGCAGCGCACGGCCCAGGCGCTTCAGCGCGGGCTCGTCGAGATCCTCAAACAAAGGGAACTGTCGCACAAGCTCGGCACGCTGTAGTGCAATGTCGAGCCGGGGACGCTGTTCGGCGACCGCCATGCGCCCCGCGATCTGCTGCATCAGCGCAGTGAAGACCTCGGCACCGATCAAGCCATCCTCACGCATTGCAGTGTACTCGCGCTCTTCCACCTGAAGCGCAGTGCGCCGGATGAAACGGCGTTCCAGTTCCTCCGCATAGCCCGGATACTGTAGATGAAGGCCCTCAAGGGCGGCCTCCACTGCATCAATCCGCCCCTCAAGCAGTTCGTGAAGCAGCTCTGCCACCCGCCTTCCGTGAATTCGCCTGATGCGCCTGTCGATGAACTGACCAAGGTCACGCAGGATGAGCCTGAGCGCGAGAAGAAGCTCAAAGTGGTCGGTGGTCATTCTGGCCAGAGGCATGGACACGCCAAGCCGGTTATTCAGCATCAAGGCCAGCCGGAAAGCGCGCCCGTAGGCGATGCTTTGCCGCGCGGCCCGTTGATATCCGAGCCGGCCGCCGGCGCGCGCGCCCTCAATGAGGCGGTCGGCCCGCGGCAGCACCTGCTCCGCCATGCGGACCGAAATCGTGCCTTCCCTGACCCTTGCCAGGATCGTGTCGCGCTCATAACCGGCAAGGGCGATAAGACTGAGTGTGATGCGATCGCGATCGAGGATGTCGGCGCCGTCCTCGGCCGCCCGAACCGCCGCGTTGAGCCGCTCCCCGAAGTGCTTCGCCTCAGTGCGCACCACGTCGTGTGGGAATTCATAGCTCTCCGCCGTCCGCGCCACTTCCTCGCGCACAGTTTGGAGGGCAACGGCCACGATCTGGCGCGATAGCGCTTCATCAATGGGCGACAGGCGGTCGAGCCCGAGCCCGCGGATCACCGCTCTCAGTGTGGTGCCCTGCACAAGCAGGGTGAAGAGGGTAAAGCCCGTCGCAATGATGCCCACGACCCGTTTCGTATCGGGGGGAACGCGAAAGCTCTCGGTCACCGCGAGGGCGAGCGCGAGTGTGATGGCCCCACGCAACCCACCCCACAGGATCGCGACCCGGTACGGCCGCTCCACGGCTGGGGAGACCCGCATCGTGGTCAGCAGCGGCATGAGGCCGAACAGAATGACCGCGCGCGCTGCGAAGGCGGCCAGAACAACGACACCGATTAAGATGAAATCCTCAAGCCTCACCTCTTCCAGCAGTCGCGGGATGAGGAGGGCAGCCAGTATAAAAATCAGCGCGCCGGCCCAGTGGGCAAGGAGATCCCAA
>JBCDFB010000134.1:0-7786 GCA_039178655.1 Pseudomonadota bacterium
ATGACGTGGGCGGGCTTGAGGTGCGCACCCGCGACGGGGAATGGATCGACGCGCCCATCCTGCCCGACGGTTTCGTGTGCAATATCGGCGACTGCCTCATGCGCTGGACCAACGACACCTACGTCTCCACGCCCCACAGGGTGACCAACACTTCCGGCCGCGAGCGCTACTCTGTCGCCTTCTTTCTGGACCCCAACCCCGACGCGATCGTTGATTGCTTGCCCACCTGCACGAGCGCGCTCAATCCGCCCAAATACCCGCCGATCCGCGGCGACGATTACTTGGAGAGCCGGCTGAAGGCGACTTACGAAGGGCACTGAAAGATGCTGTGGGCTTCGCCCCGCCACGCACGAGCGGAACGCGCTGACGGCGCCCGCGTGAACGCTTCAGGCGCCGACGATCACTTGCACGAGAGCACTGTCGAAGAATTCGATCAGCTCGGTCACCTTGCCGTCCTTGAACACATAAAAGTGCGAAATGGTCGTATCAAACCGCTGCCCGGTTTGGTGGTGAACGGCGCTGACTTTGATGATTGCCGCAGCACGATCACCTTCCGTGATGATCACCTGAGGCACATAGCTCTCAAATGCGATCAGCCCGCCAATGGTGTCCACCCGCTTTCGCAGCGCCTCCAGACCGATGAGATTGGCGCCGAGGGCTAGGCTCTTGTTGTCTTCATACGCTTTGTGAACGACCCCTTCGTCAAAGTAGCTGTAGGTGGTTTCAAGATCTCCACGCCCGTAGGCGTCGAACATGATCTCCAGAGTCTGTCTGATGGACATGGCAAGCCCCTCGCTCCCTCGCGGTTGAAAAGAGTGGTTGCACAATTTGCAGGACGACACGATGCCGGCAGCGATGCGGACCGCGCTCGCGCCGTTCTCGCGAAATGGCCCAAGAGTTGCCACCCAGTGTCGCGAATGGGCCTGCGTGCCCGCGAGCGACAGGAAACTCACACCCATGCGCAAAACCCTCTCCCGCCGCGGCCTCCTGAAAACCGGTGCGGCCGGTATCGCCGCTTCTGCCCTTCCGCTCGGCGCCCTGCGTCCCGCTTTCGCCGCTGACGTGACGGTCGGCGTCATCTACGTCGGCCCGCGTGATGACTTTGGCTGGAACCAGGCCCACGCCGTCTCCATGGACATCCTGAAGGGCGTGGACGGCGTCACGGTTGTCGAAGAGGAAAACGTCCCGGAGACGGACGCTGTCGCCCAGTCCATGGAATCCATGATCAACTTGGACGGTGCGAACCTCATCCTCGCCACATCATTTGGATACTATAATCCGTTTATGGTCGACATGGCGAAGAAGTATCCGAACGTGGAGTTCCGCCACGCCGCCCCGCTGTGGAAGGAAGGCGACCCCACCAACGCCGGCAGCTATTTCTGCTACCTCAACCAGGCCCACTACGTGAACGGCGTTGCCGCCGGTGCCGCCTCGGAAGGGGGCAAGATCGGATTTGTGGCGGCAAAGCCCATCCCGTCCGTCCTCTCCAACATCAACTCCGTGCTCCTCGGCGCGAAGAAGACCAACCCTGAGGCCACCGTCCAGGTCATCTTCACCGGCGACTGGTCGATGCCCGTGCGCGAAGCGGAGGCCGCCAACGCCCTCGTGGATGCGGGCTGCGACGTCCTCACCTGCCACGTTGACGGTCCCAAGGTGGTGATTGAAACCGCTGAAAGCCGGGGCGTGAAATCCTGCGGCCACAACGCATCCCAGGCCGCGCTGGCACCCAACGGTTTCATCACCGGCGCGGAGTACAAGTGGGAGACGATCTACACCCTCTTCGCCGACCTTCTGGCGAAGGGCGAGCCGCTCCCCAACTTCCTCGCCGGCGGCTACCACAATGACATGGTGCGCAACACGCCCTTCGGCGCCGGCGCCACGCCGGAAGCCATCGCGGCCGCAGAAGAGGCCATCGCGGGCCTGCGCAATGGCGATCCCATCTATGTGGGCCCCCTCAAGGACAACGAAGGCAACCTCGTCATCGACCAGACCTACGACAACTATGACCCCTGGCTCGACGGCATGGGCTTCCTGCTGGAAGGCGTCCAAGGCTCTACCACCTGACGCGCGCCTTCCGTGACCGTTGAGACCTCCGCCGCGCCGCGCACCAGGGTCAGGCTCGACCTTGCCCGCATTGTGCGCGCGGCGGAGCAGATCGTTTTGCCGATCCTGGCGCTGGCGGTCTCCGCAGCGCTTTTCTCCCTTTTCCTCCTAGCGCTTGGCAAATCCCCCATCACCTACTTCGAGCTGTTGTGGCGGGGCGGCTTCGGCACAGCCTTTTCCCTCAACAACACGCTCCAACGCGCAGCGCCCCTGGTCCTCACCGCGCTCGCCTTCGCCATCCCCGCCCGGGTCGGCCTCGTCATGATCGGCGCTGAAGGGGCGCTGGTCCTTGGAGGGCTCGCGGCAGCCTCCATCGCGCTCCCTTTCATCGCGGTTGATGCGCCGGCGTTTGCCATGCTGCCGGCCATGCTGATCGCCGCGATCCTTGCCGGCGGCGCGTGGAACGCCTTCGCCGGCTGGCTCCGCCATGCGCGCGGCGTCAACGAGACCATATCCACGCTGCTCCTCACCTATATCGCTATCGCCATCCTCAACTTCTTCGTGGAAGGCCCGCTGCGCGACCCCGCGTCCCAGAACAAGCCCTCAACCCTTCCCATCGGACGGGACAACATGGTGGGCGACATTCCGGGCACCGACGTCCACTGGGGCCTGATGGCGGGCATCATCCTGGCCATGCTGCTGCACCTTCTGATCGTGCGCACACCCTTCGGCTTCGCGGTGCGCGTTGCCGGGGGCAATCCCCGCGCAGCCCTTGCCCAAGGTCTTCCGGTGGGCTGGCTCATCGTCGCCTGCTCGGCCATCGCCGGCGCCTGCGCAGGGCTTGCCGGCTTCTTTGAGGTGTCGGCGATCCACGGTCAGGCCAATGCTTCCCTGGTGGCGGGCTACGGCTTCACCGGCATCCTCGTCGCCTTCCTCGCGCGGCAAAACACCCTCGCCATCATCCCGGTGGCCATTTTGTTTGGCGCCATCGCCGCGTCAGGCGGCCTTATCCAGCGCCGCATGGATGTGCCGGATGCCACCGCTTTGGTCCTGCAAGGCATCATCTTCGTGGTGCTTTTGGCGAGCGACACCCTTTACGGGCGGTTGCCGAACGTCCTCTCCCAAACCCGCGAGCGGACATGAGCGAAGACGCGCTCCTAACGGTTCTGATCGCCATGCTGGGCGGCGCCATCCGCGTCTCAACGCCGTTCCTGTTCGTGGCGCTGGGCGAAACGCTCACGGAAAAGTCCGGCCGCATCAATCTGGGGCTGGAAGGCACCCTGGTGCTGGGTGCCATGGTCGCCTACGCGCTCTCTTTCCACACCGGCTCGCCTTGGCTCGGCGTCCTCGCGGCGGGCATCTCCGGTGTTGCGCTTGGTCTCATCCACGGCACCATTTGCAGCCTGAAACGGGTGAACGACATTGCCGTCGGCATCGCGATGATCGCCTTCGGGACAGGCCTCGCCTTCTTTTTTGGCAAGCCGTACATCCAGCCCTCCGCCCCGCGCCTTGAGCCATTGCCGCTGGGGACGTGGTCGGAGAATTCCGCCCTTCAGTCAGCGCTCCAGATCAACCCGCTTTTCTTCATCGGCCTGGCGCTTGCGGTGGGGCTTTGGTGGTTCTTCAACTACACCCGCTTCGGCCTTATCGTGCGCGTCACCGGCGACAGCGAGCCGGCCGCACGCGCCATGGGCGTCAGCCCCACGAAGGTCCGCATCATCGCCACCGCCGCGGGCGGCTTCATGGCAGGGGTGGGCGGCGCCTTCCTGTCGCTCTCCTATCCGGGCTCCTGGAACGAAGGGCTTTCCTCCGGCCAGGGCCTCATGGCCGTTGCCCTTGTCATCTTCGCGCGCTGGAACCCGCTGCGCTGTGTCTACGCTGCGCTCCTCTTCGGCGCGGCCGGGGCGCTGGGTCCGGCGCTCCAATCGGTGGGTATTTCCGACGGCTACTACTTCTTCAACGCAGCACCCTACGTGCTTACCCTCCTCATCCTGATCGCTTCGGTGGGCTCGGGCGCATCCCGTGCCGCGCCCGGCGAACTGTCCATCGTAAAGTGAGGTGTCATCATGAGTGCAGCCGCTGAACCGCTCGCCACCGCCGGCCAAGTGTCCGCAGACCCCTACGCCTGGCCCTTCGACGGCCCGATGACGGCCGAAAACACCGCCCTCGTCGTCATCGACATGCAAACCGATTTCTGTGGCAAGGGCGGCTATGTGGACGCCATGGGCTACGACCTGTCGCTGACCCGCGCGCCCATTGAGCCCATCAAGTCGCTCCTTTCGGCGATGCGTGCCAGGGGCCATCCCATCATCCACACCCGGGAGGGCCACCGGCCCGACCTTTCGGACCTTCCGGCCAACAAGCGCTGGCGCTCGCGCCAAATCGGCGCCGGGATCGGCGACCCCGGCCCCTGCGGCAAAATCCTCGTGCGCGGCGAACCGGGGTGGGACATCATCGACGAGCTCGCCCCACAGCCGGGCGAAGTGATCATCGACAAGCCCGGCAAAGGCTCCTTCTACGCCACTGACCTGGAGATGATCCTGCGCACCCGCGGCATCGCCAACCTCATCCTCACCGGCATCACGACGGACGTGTGCGTCCACACCACCATGCGCGAGGCGAACGACCGCGGTTTCGAGTGTCTGATCGTGGCCGACTGCTGTGGTGCCACCAAGCTGGAGAATCACCTCGCCGCCCTCGACATGGTCAAGATGCAAGGCGGGGTGTTCGGCGCAGTGGCCCAAAGTGCTGAGGTTCTAGAGGCGCTTTCCGCATGAGCGCGCTGAAGGCGGTTGCCCTATGAGCGCGCTGAAGGCGCTTTCTCTATGAGCGCGCTGGAAGCACCGGCGCCCCGCGCCATCGGCATCGAAGCGGTGGGGATGACAAAGCGCTTCGGCTCCCTCCTGGCGCTCGACAACGTCTCTCTCAAGGTGCGGCCGGGTGAGTTTCACGCACTCCTGGGCGAAAACGGCGCCGGCAAGTCCACGCTGGTGAAATGCATCATGGGCTTTTACCAGCCCACCGCCGGCCAGCTCATCGTCGGTCAGCACGAGGTGGTGGTCCGCTCCCCAAGCGAAGCGCGGGACGCCGGCATCGGCATGGTCTACCAACACTTCACAGTGGTGCCGGCGCTGACGGCGGCGGAAAACATGGTGGTCTCCCGCGCCGACACCCCGGCCATCATCAACTGGTCGCGGGAGGTGGCCGCCATTGAGCGCTTCATGGCGACGATGCCCTTCACGGTGCCGCTTCACACCCCCGTCGCGGCGCTGTCGGCAGGGGAGCGCCAGAAGCTTGAGATCCTGAAGCAGCTTTACCTCGACCAGCACTTCCTGATTCTGGACGAGCCCACATCCGTCCTCACCCCCGGCGAGGCGGACGAGGTGCTCGGTCTTTTGAAGGCCATGGCCGAATCGGGCGATATCACAGTGCTGATGATCACCCACAAATTCCGGGAGGTTTTCGCCTTTGCCGACCAGGTGACCGTTTTGCGACGGGGCCGCACCGCCGGTGCCGGTGCCGTGTCAGACATGACCGCCGAGACGCTGTCAGCCATGATGATCGGCGAAACCAAAGTGCGGACCGCCGCGGACCGCAGCGCGCCGGCGCGGCGCGGCGCAACGCTCAAGCTCAGCGCATTTACCGTGCGGGAGGGAGACCGCACGCTGGTGGACAAAGTGGATCTTGAGGTGCCGAGCGGGCAGATCGTCGGCATCGCCGGGGTCTCGGGCAACGGCCAGTCTGCCCTTCTTGAAGGTTTGTCCGGCCAGCGCCCGTTTACCGGATCGGTCACCATCGACGATGTGCCGTTTGACTGCTCGCGCGGTGCCTACGACCGCTTCAAGGTGTTCGGCCTTCCCGAAGAACCCCTCAAAAATGCTGCCGTCGGCCGGATGAGCGTTGCGGAAAACATGGCCCTGCGCACCTTCGACAAGCCGCCAATTGCCCCCTCACTTGCCTGGCTGCGCCCATCGGTCATGCGCACCCGCGCCGATACCCTCATCGGCCGTTATCGCGTCAAAACCCCTTCCGCCGACGCGCCGATGGAGACCTTGTCCGGCGGCAACGTCCAGCGCGCCGTGCTCGCCCGGGAATTGTCCGGGGAAGTGGACATTCTTATCGTCGCCAACCCCTGTTTCGGGCTCGACTTTGCGTCGGTGGCGGAAATCCGCGCGCAACTCATCGACCAGCGCAATCGCGGTGCCGCAGTCCTTCTGATTTCGGAAGATCTCGATGAGATTTTGGAGCTGTCCGACACAGTCGCGGTCATGTCGGAGGGGCGGATTGTGTTCAGCGCACCCGCTTCGGGCGCCGACCGGCAAACGATCGGCACCCACATGGCAGGGCATTAGATCAGACGAGCGAGAAGACGCTTCGGCTCTCAATGGCCCACTTTGCGGCAATGTCGGTGATCAGCGCCCGGCATGAAGGATCGTCGATAAAGTGGACGTGGATCTCATTGGCGCCGTCCCTGATGGCGCGCAGGTAGGGGTCGCCCAGATCGTCACAAAGATCGTCGCTGATGGAGCCCGCCCAACCCACATAAAGCGGTGTGCGGTTGCCCTTTTCGTCTCTTCGGACCAGCAAGAAAACGCCAGGTTCTCGGCAGGTCAGTCCCCGAAGATCAAAGACCGACGTCATGACGAAGTCGCCATATTGGCCCTGCCACCAATACAAATCGACCGCTTCTGGCGATCTGCCGGGAACTGTCGAGGTCCGATGATTGATGAGCATAAAGCCTCCATTGCCAACTCGCGCTCTTGGCGTATTTGACAGCCTTGACCTTACCGGAAATCTAAAGCGCTGAACGAAAATCGAACGTCGACGCAAACAGTCTCAACTATATCCACATCCTGTGGATAACTTTCAAAAAACCTTGCCTGGCCGAAAAGACAACGGGGATTGCCCGATTCGATCCCCAGCTTTTCTGCGGAGTTGACACTCTTCCTTAACCGCTTTGTCGGGCGATCCTGCGCAATTCACCGTCTGGGCTGTGAAATTTCGTTGCGCCGATTGAGTCGACCGGCTGCCCCAGACGGGCGGTCAGGCGCAACGGCATAGTGTGGTTGACACATCGCCACCCGCGCCGCTGACGCCGCGCCGCAACAAAGGCCATGGCGGCGTCACTTAAGTAACGCAGCAATAAGCTGGCAAACCAACCGCCACACATCGTAAGCGCGAATTTTCGGAACGAAGAACGATAAAGACTGCGGGAAAAGCTTCCCATAGGCGCTTTCAACCATAGGCTACGCCAATGTCAGCAGATCAAAGGCGTGCATTGGTTATACAGAACAAGAACAAGGATCGCTGGGCGCCCAAGTTTTCGTCAGCCTTGCGCGGCCCGCCGGATTTCGGCAGCCGCCCGTTCTGCGCCCTTTTCAGCGCGAATCTGCGCGGCGGCAGCCTTCAGCCGGGCGCTCATTGCCTCATCCGCCAGCACACGCCGGAGATGGGCCGCACCGCGCACACGGAAAAGAGCGGGCGTGCTCAAAACTGCGAGACCGGCGCGGGTGGCCCGGCGCGCATTGTCGGGCTGGTCATGGGAGAAGGGCGTCAGCACCATAGGCAGGCCCGCGGCGATGGCGAGGGAAATGGTGCCAATCCCGCCCTGGTGGACCGCTGCAGCCGCCCGCGCGAACACAAGCTGATAGGGTGCAGCCGTCGCGGCCATCAGCTCGGGCCCTTCCGGCAGTCCTGCCAGATTGTCCGCCCGGCCCACGAGAAGCAGCGCCCTGCGCCCGAC
>JBCDFB010000135.1:0-7740 GCA_039178655.1 Pseudomonadota bacterium
GCCGACAAGACGCCTTTCGATCCCCGGCTCGACCACATCGGTGCTGAAGATATTTTGCTGTTTCGCCAGCTTGTGGACGCGGGCCGCCGGTTCGTTTGGACACCGGATGCGGCTATCTCGGAAATCATCCCGCCATCGCGGCTCGACAGCAGCTTCTTGCGGCGGCGGCGGTATCTTTCAGGACAACATCGCTGTCTTGTGCCTTTGCTGCTCACGCCGCCGCGCCGCGCGGAGGTGGCTGCACACATGCTCAAGGGCGCCGCTGCGGTGGCGGTTGCCGGTCCTGTCGCCCTGATAGGGCGGGCGTTTGGGCGATGGCCCGTGCGCGCGACCGGCCTTCTCATGAGCGGTCTTGGGAAGGTGTTTTGGTGGCGGGTTGGTGCGGTGCGCCTTTATGGCACGGGGCATCGTTGAAGTTGTCATGACCGCTGGCGCACTGGAGTGACCGCGTATTCATGCCATATGCTGTGAGGAGTGTTTTGCCTGGAGCAAGTTGCTCCTTGCATAACGACACCGGCGCATGGGCGCTGAGGGATGATGGCTGATGGGTGAAGACGCCGTGGAAGCTGGTGAGCGCAAGTTGCGCGAGCGGCTGAGGCGGAAGCGGGCCGGCCGAGGTCAGCGGGACGTGGCTGACGAGGCAGCCCTCGTGCGCACTCCCGATGCCGACGAAGATTACAGCGCCTTCGATCCGCTCGCCGATGCTGATCCCGGCTCCGGTTCTGATTTCGGCTACAGCGGCTGGTCGGTGACCCTTGATGCAGTGCCCATGCCTGAGGCGCAACGCACGAGCGTGACGCCGGACGCGTCCCCCGGGCGGCTCAAGCGGCGCCTGCGGGCGCGCAATGCATCTTCAGAGCCGCAGAGCGCCGCGCTGGACTACGGCGAAGCGCCGTTTGACGACGATCAGAACGAGTTGCCGCTTCAGGAAGAACCTGACGCGTATGGGGAGCCGGCCGCTTCAGATTCGCCGCGGCAGCCTTTGCGGGCTCAGCGCCGTGTGGATCCTGACCTCCTGCCCAAGCGAAAGCGGGGCGAGGGTGGTGCCCGTGCCGCGCGGGCCAGGCGCCGGAAAGCTGAAACTTTCCGGGCGGCAGACGAGGACGTTGACCGGCCCATTATCGCGGCGCCAACCCCGCGCAGTGATCCAAGCTTTGCGCGATCAGCAACGCCAGCGCCCAGTTCGCCCCGCGCACGGCGTCAGGCAAGCCGGCTGGAGCGATCGTTTGCCGAGCCCGACCCCCCCGCCGATCCGCGCGGCGACACGGCCGGCGCGCGAAAACGCCGTCACAAGCGGATCGCCGGCGGCGGCACGGTGATGGTCGGGAACGATCTTTATCCGCTCGTCGATTGGTCCATGGGCGGGATTGCCATTGCGTCTGACCAGCAGCGGTTCAGGGTGGGCGAGCGCAAGACACTCGAACTAGAGATCGACCTCGTCGATTACGCGGTGAACCTTGATCTTGAGGCGGATGTGGTGAACCGCAATGCGGAGCGCACCGGCTTTCAGTTTGTGAACCTCAGCCAGACACAGAAGGAGCTGTTGCGCGGGCTAACCCAAGCTGCGCTGAAGAACAACATCTTCGCTGCGCCTGGGGCCAGCCGCCGCGCGGGCGGTACGGTCAATCTAAAGCCCGCGCCGAGCAAAAGTGTGCTCTGGCGCGAGTTCCGGCCTTTTGCGGCGCTCATGTCGTTTCCGTTCAATGCGGCGGTCATTGCCCTTGTTGCGGGCGTTGCCATCCTGACCCTGCGCACCGGCGACGCGCCTGACCGGCCCCTCGCAGGACCGGTCCCGGGGGCGACGTTGCGGGCCGAGCACGCGGCGGTGGCGGTAGAACGGCTAGCGTTGCAGAGCGAAGTTGCCGGCGTTGTGCTTGAGTGGGGTGTGCAGACCGGCCAGGCCGTGGAGGAAGGGGAGGCGCTGGTCTCCGTCGGTCTCAGCGGTGGCGATGAGGGGCGCACCGTGCTCACCGCCCCGTGCGACTGCTTCCTGGCGCGCATCCTTGCCGTTCCCGGCCAACGCATTGAGGAGGGGACCATTGTGGGCCTTCTCTACCGCAGCGGGACCGAAGGGCATGTGCAGGCACTCTTTCCCTCCGGCAGCGCCCCCAACCTTGGCGACCCGGTGACGGTCGCGCTGCCCTACTCGGGCGACCGCTATTCAGGTGTGGTGGAAAGTGTGGGCCGGTTGGACGACCCCAATGCGTTCATCGGCCTGCCGAGCGCCATCGTCCAGTCGGGCGAGAACGCCGTGTTCACGCGGATCCGCACAACGCCGTCCGTCCCGCCTGCGCTGGCGGGGGACCCGGCAATCGTCACAGTGCGCCCGGAAGCCTGACGCGGCCTCAACCGCTCACCGCGTCAGTTTGCGTACCGCTTCAACTCTCGCCGCGCGATTTGGCGGCTGTGCACCGCGTCCGGCCCGTCCACCAGGCGCATGGTGCGAAGGTGCGTCCACATGGCGGCAAGCGGCGTATCCTGGCTGATGCCCATGCCGCCGTGCAGTTGGATGGCGTCGTCGCACACCGAAAGGGCCACCTCCGGCGCAACCACCTTGATCATACTGATCCAAGGCTGGGCGGCGCGCACGCCCTCGGTATCCATCACGTGTGCGGCTTTGAGGCAAAGGAGCCGTGCCTGCTCGATGGCCATGCGCGCCTCAGCAATCCGGTCCATGTTGCCGCCCAGATCGGCGAGGGGCCGGCCGAACGCCTCACGCACGACGCTGCGGCGGCAGAAGAGCTCCAGCGCTTTCTCAGCAAGACCGATGGAGCGCATGCAGTGGTGGATCCGGCCGGGGCCGAGCCGCGACTGGGCGACCTCGAACCCGCGCCCCTCACCCAAAATGAGATCCTCCGCCGGCACCCGCACGTCACGAAGGCGGATGTGCATGTGGCCGTGGGGCGCGTCGTCATGGCCAAACACCATGCACGGCCGCAGCACCTCGATCCCCGGCGTGTCGGCGGCAACCACGAACATGGAGTGGCGCGCATGCTTTTGCGCGTCGGGATCGGTCTGCGCCAAAACGATGTAGACGGCGCAGCGCGGATCGCCAGCGCCTGATGCCCACCATTTTTCGCCCGACAGCACGTAGTGGTCCCCGTCACGGACTGCAGAAAGGCTGATGTTTGTGGCGTCCGACGAGGCGACCTGCGGCTCAGTCATCAGGTAGGCGGATCGGATATCGCCGCTGAGAAGCGGGGCCAGCCAACGCGCCTTGTGGGCAGCCGTTCCCATCTTGTCGAAAACTTCCATGTTGCCCGTGTCGGGCGCGGAGCAGTTGAACACTTCAGCGGCAAGCCGAACCTTGCCCATCTCCTCGGCAAAGTACGCATAGTCTACGTTGGAGAGGCCCGGGCCGTTCTCGTGGTTCGTGCGCCAGAGGTTCCAGCAACCTTTGCCCCTGGCACTGGCCTTGAGGCCGTCGATGATGTCGCGCTGACGTTTGGTGTGCTGGAACCGGTCACCGGAGGGATGCTTGCCCACCTCCTCGTGATACTCGTCGTCGAGCGGCGCAATCTCCTCGACCATGCGCTTCACCGTCTCAAGAAGCGGTTTGGCGGTGTCGGAAAGACCAAGGTTCATGGGCCGGTGCTCCTGTCGCGCGATTGGGAGCGGACCATGGGTCTTTGGCGCCAGCGGCGCAAACCCGCGCATTCGTCGCAAGGCATCGACCAACCTGCAGCACTGAGCTAGGGGACCCCTGTCCTCCCTCCGCTCCCGGTTTCCATGAGCCTTGATCCCGCCACCATCACGGTCTTCCTGTTTGCCGTCGGCCTACTGGGCATCTCCAAAGGCGGACTGACAGGGCTCGGCCTCATGTCCATGCCCATGCTCCTGTTGGTGATGCCCCCCGCTGCCGCAGCGGGACTGATGCTGCCGATCTTGATGATGCAGGATGCCCTCTCCGTTTGGATTTACCGCGGCCGTTGGGACAACGCGAACCTGAAGCTGCTCCTGCCCGCGGCAACGCTCGGCATCGCCGTGGGCTTCTTCCTGTTTTGGGCGCTGCCGCCGGAGCCGCTGCTTGCGATCCTGGGTGCAGTGACGCTTGCCTTTGCAGTGCGTGGTCTGGCGCGGCGAAAGGCGCCCGCGGAAACGCCGCCGCGCGCGGTGGGTTTGGCGCTCGGCATCATCTCCGGCTTCACCTCGACCATTCTGCACCAGGGCGGCCCGCCCTTTCAGATGTATTTGCTGCCGCAAAAGCTCTCCAGGGATGCGTTCGCCGCCACATCGGTCGCATTCTTTGCGGTGGTGAACGCGGTGAAGCTTCCCGGTTTCATCGCCCTCGGGCAGGTGACGCGGGACGGCCTGATCGTGGCACTTGTCGCGGCGCCCTTCTCACTCACCATGACGTGGCTCGGGGCGCGGCTGGTGCGCATCATCAGCCCGGAGCGCTTCTTTCTCATCATCTACGTGCTGTTGGCGGCGGTGGGGGTGAAACTCCTCTCCGACGCATTTTTGTAGGCGCTTTTCGTCAGCGCGCGCCGAGCAGCTCCTCATCGCAAATGGCTTCTGCGATGGCAGCGTTTTCCTGCGATTGGCTCGGCGGTGCGGACCGTTTCGCCGGCGTCACCTGATCTGCCCCGCCATAATGCTTCAAGAAGACCCGCATGACGTGTCTGACGCCGTCCTCGGTCACCGCCCGCGCGTCGGGACCGAAGTACCGGCCGCGCACGTGCGGCGCAGTGATGATCTCGTAGGACGGGAAGTAGTCCACCGCGCTGTCGGCGCCCGCAACGGTCTCCGCCGCAACGCGCAACACGGATTTGGAATAGACGGTTGAGACGAGCACGTGCCGATCGAGTGCGGTTGCCATGAGGGGCACGGGTGAAACGGTCAAAATGATCTTAGCGTTGGGGTTGACCGCGCGAAGCAACTCAAGCGCTGCACGAAGGTCCGCCACCACCTCGTCAACGCTAAAATTCACGAAACTGTGGCGCGCCGGATCGAAAGTACCTCCTGCGGTCCCCGGCGCGATTGGGAACGCAGCCCCGTCCCGATCGAGCCATGCTTCGGTCAGCCCCAGGGTGAAGACGAAGACCGAAAGGCCGCGCAGCATCTCGCCGACACGATCAAGATGGTAGGCGCGCTCTGCCTCAAGCTCAGCAAGGCTGGAGAACGCGCCGACGGACGGGCGAAATGGGTCAAGCAGGCCCTCCGGCGTGTCCCACGGCTCAGCCTCCGGCACAAAGCTGCCCTCGGCCCGTTGGAACAGCTGCACAAGCTGGCGCGCGGTGTAGACGTTGCCCGAGCGGGTGGAGAAGATCCCGTAGCCGAACTGGGTGGCCAATTTGTTGCCGAAGAAGGTGGGCGGCGCTTCGGCAATCAGCGTGTTGAAGCCGTTCCGGTCGAGGTGGCGCATGACGTGCTGCGCAAAGCAGCTGCCGGCCGTTGCCACGGGTTCCTCGCGAGAGATCGAGAACTTTGTGCGCGCGACCGGGTCGAGCTGGGCCGGGACGGCGGCGCCGGGTGCGCGCCGCCAATGGCGATAGTCGGCAATATCAGCGTACGGATGGGTCACGGGTTTGCCTTTCCGTCGGCGGCGTAGGCGCGCAATTGGCCAAGGACCAGCGCGCCGTAGCGCGGATTGGCGTGGGTCGCATCCCCCTTTTGGAAAGGAGCGGCGAGGAAGCCGTTTTCGTCCAACGTCCCTTCCGGTACGGGCAGGATCGTGCAGTCAAGCGCGGCGCACTCTTTCGCCAGAATCTCCTTCTGCAGCCGGTAAAGCTTCATGCGCAGGCTCGGCGGGGAAAGGCGCAGGTCCCTGCCGGAGCGGGCGGCCCGGTTCATGATGCGCTGGTCGAGCGCCCCGGTCGCCACAGGCGGCGGTGCCGTCACATGGACCATGGGCACATCGTAGGCAGCACGCAGCTTTTCCATAATGGCGGTGGCCGGCTTGATCTCGGCAAGCATGGCCGCGGCGATCTCTGCGCGCCGCACCAAGCGGCGGCCGGGAATGACGCTGTCATTTTCATCAAACAGGAAATCGAAGGGTTCTTCAGGCTCGAACAGGCCCAGACGGTTGTGGTGATTGCCGGCCACCATGGAGACCACCAGACCAGGCGCATAGGCTGAGAGTTCCAATGGGTTCAGCCAAGCGCGCTGTTCGTTGGGGTTGTTCGTCATGATGATGGTGGCGACGTCGCGCGCGCCCTCCGCCTCGGCCGCCAGCGCAAGAGCGCGGGTGTGGCTGCGCCCGACCACAAGCAGCGGGACGCGCCGCCGCGGACGCACAGCCTGAAGGAAGCGCGTGAGCCGGGTCGCGCCGGTGATGTCTTGGCTCATTGCAGTCGCCTCCTTCGCCCGCGCGGCGGGCAGATGGCGTCGACCCTTTTCAGGACGCACCCTTTCCGTGATGGTGCGCTCTCGCCTAACAAATCAACAAGACAGGGAGGGATCGCGTTATGCGTGTGCTCATCATCGGGGGCGGCGGCTTCATCGGCCAGAAGATTGCCAAGGCACTTGCCGGTCGCGGCGTGCTGCGCGGGGCGCCAATTGCGCACCTGTCGCTTGCCGACCTCACCGCCCCGGACAAGATGGACGCGCCCTTCGCCGTCTCCTGCCACGCCGCGGATATTTCCAAACCGGAGGATGTCGACCGGATTTTTGCCGACAAGCCCGATGTCATCTTTCACCTTGCCGCCATCGTTTCCGGCCAGGCGGAAGCGGAGTTTGATTTGGGCATGAAAATCAACCTCATGGGTTCGATCAACGTGTTTGAAGCGGCGCGCGCTTTGGGGACGAACCCTGTGCTGGTCTTCAGCTCCACCTGTGCCGTCTATGGCGGCGAGATCCCCGAACAGATCGAGGATTGGACAGCCCTTAACCCTCAAACGTCCTACGGCACCCAGAAGGCCGCCGCAGAACTTCTCCTCACCGATTATTCGCGCAAGGGCTTTTTTGACGGTCGTGCACCGCGCTTGCCGACCGTGACCATCCGGCCCGGCAAGGCCAACGCGGCGGCCTCTTCGTTCATCTCGTCCATCTTCCGCGAGCCTTTACAGGGCCAGGAAGCGGTCTGCCCTGTGGAGGCGGACTATGCGCTTTGGTACTCCGCGCCTCGGGTGGTCACCGAGAACCTCATCGCCTGCGCGGAGGTGGCGGCATCCGAACTCGGCGAGAACCGCGCTTTCGCGCTGCCCGGGCGCGTGGCAACCATAGGAGAGATGGTGGAAGCCATGCGCAACGTCGCCGGCGATCAGCCGGTGGACCGCATCCGCTGGGAAAAGGACGAAAAGATCTTGTCCATCGTCATGGGCTGGCGGCCGCACATTAACCCGCAGAAGGCGCGTGACCTTGGATTGAAAAGCGACGCATCTTTTGAAGACAACGTGCGCTTTTTCCTGGAGGACGATATACGCGCCACGGGCTGAAGCGAGACCGACGCATGGGCGTCCTGTTTGCGCCCTGCTTGGCCGCGTATGCGCAAAACCCGGAGTATCGCTATGATTTTCAAAGGACTTCAAGGCTGTGCCGCCGCAGTTCTGATGCTGCTGTTGGGCATGTCGGCAAGCGCGCAGACGCCGACCGAGGCGCAGCGCGAGGCAATCCGGTCCAACTGCGTGGCGGACTATCGCGCCAACTGCTCGGCGATCCCGCCGGGCGGGATGGCGTCGCTCGTCTGTCTGGAACAGCACGAGGCGCAGCTCTCCTCCGCTTGCCGGACGGCGGTTGAGGCAGTGAAGGCGCCGGCACCCGCGGCCCCCGCAGCATCTCCCGGTGAACAGACGCAATCCA
>JBCDFB010000136.1:0-7707 GCA_039178655.1 Pseudomonadota bacterium
ACGAAATCGATGTTTCGCGCCCGCTCATCTGCCAGCGGCGTGGGTACTCCCGGAATGGCGCGGGTGGGGCGGACGCCGGCGTAAAGGTCGAACATGAAGCGCAGTTCGATCTGCGGCGTGATCTCCGTGCCGTCAGGCTTGCGCACCGCAGGAAGGCCCATGGCCCCCAGGTAGATGGCATCGGCATCCGCGCAGGCCCGCTTCGCCTCGTCGGAAAAGTCGCTCCCGGTGTCGAGGAACGCCTGCGCTCCCACGTGGTGCTCCTCCAGCGTGAGCGGGGCGCCGCCTGCAGCAGCAAGTGCCTTGTTGGCCACCGCCAAGGCAGCGGGCGTTACCTCCTGGCCTATGCCGTCGCCCGGCAAAACCACGATGCGGAAGCTTTGTGTCACGCAGAATGCGCCTTCTTCTCAGTTCCAGGGATCAGGCCCGCGTCGATCAGCGGATCAAGCGAGACACGATAGTGGGGGAGTCCGTGCCCTGCCACGGGCGCGGTAAAGCTGGCAATGTGGTCGCCAAGCAGACAGCCCAGATAAGCGGTGCGCAAATCCGGCCCGCCGAAGGCAATGCTCGACACGTTCTTGAGCCTGCCCGTGTGGGGCGCATCAAGCAGCGTTCGGTCCAGCGTGCCATCGCGCCAAGCCGCCTCCACCGCGCTAATGCGGTGGCGCTCCCTGTCTGCCACCACAATCTCGCGGCTCCCGTCCGGTGCCAGACGCAACACAGTGTTTGAGATGATGGAGACCACCCAAAGCCCACCGTAGCGATCAAGCGCAAGACCGTCTGGAAAAATGCCGTCGCCATATTTGGCAATGGGATGCGGCACACCCAGCGTGCCGTCTGCGTTCACCGGAAAGCCAATGGTGGCGCGCCCGAAGGTCTCGTTCACGAACAGTGTTCGCCCGTCAGCGCTGAGGAGACACTCGTTGGTGTAGCCGAGCCCGAGGGCGACCACCTGCGCTGCCCGTCCCGGCTCTTTCAATACGATGAAACCATCGCGCACCGCACCGTTCGCCGCCAGATGCCGGGGCACACGGCGGGTGCTGACGGTCACATAGAGCCGTCCCGCCGCGTCTTCGGCCACAAAGTTGGTGGGCGGCAGCGGAGCGCCCTCCACCTCCTCCAACACCGTTTCGTGACTGCCATCGGGAAAAAGGCGGAAGACCCCGCCGGCGGCGTCATCGAGCCTCGTGATCAGAAAACTTCCGTCCGCACAAAGCGCGATGCCGTTGGGTTTCAGGTTGGCGGCAGGGTCCGCCGCCAGATGGCGCACCATGGCGCCCGTTGCCGGGTCCAGGATCGAAACGCCGCCCGATCCTGTCCAATCCGCGGCGAACAGGAGCCCCGAAGCGTGTGCAAGGACGCACTCGGGCCGCTTCAGCCCGGCGCCGTGGGTTTTGAGCTTATCGACCGCAATCAAAACGGAGCGCACTTTTCTCGTTACAGCGCTCCAATACTAGCTGCTTCGCCGCACGCCCGACAGCCCGGCCGCCCAAACCGCTTAAGCGGCGGCGAACGGATCTTTCACAAAGCCCTCATCCGTGATCGCGCCCACATAATCGAGCGCGTAGGGCCCTTCCATCACGACGCGGCCACCGGACACATCAATCGCCAAAGGGCCGCCGGGCAGATGAACCGTCACCGCCGGCCCCGTGCGGCCCAGTCGATGGGCGAGCGCTCCGATGGCGCAGGCCGCCGTCCCGCAGGCCCGCGTGGCTCCGACGCCCCGCTCCCAAACCCTCGCGGTGATGACGTTGCCATCAATCTGCGCAAAGGAAATGTTTGCCCGCTGAGGAAACAGCGCATGAGTCTCCAGCGCCGGCCCCACGTCAGCCAGCGGAACCGAGGCCACATCCTCTACAAAGAACACGGCATGCGGGTTGCCGATATTCACGCACGCTGCCGGACCGAACCTTTCGGAAAAGCCATCCACCATCACCGACTGTGCGTCCTGGCTCACGTCAGCCAGCGGGATGTCCGCAGCCCCGAAAGCCGGCACGCCCATGTCAACGGCAATGCGCGAGCCCGACCGCCACGCCTTCATGGAACCGCCAAGGCTGTCGATCTGAACCGCCGGCGCCTGCGTCTCGTCCAGCAAAAGGGCTGCGACACAGCGCGCAGCGTTGCCGCATGCCTCCACTTCGCCGCCATCGGCGTTCACAATGCGCATGGTGGCCGCCGCATCCGGCGAAGGGGCAGGCGTCAGCATGATGAATTGGTCAAAGCCGATCCCGCTGTCCCGGCGCGCAAGCTCTCTGATGCGCGCGCCCGACAGGTCAAACGAGCGCTTGCGCGCATCGATCACCACAAAATCGTTTCCCAGGCCATTCATTTTGCGAAACGGGATCATCGTGCTCTGCGCCTTGCGTGGACGCCCACAATGTACTCGCCCAGTGGGACAGTTCCACGACGAAAGTCAGCCATGTCAAACGCAATGCAGCCGGCCGTTGGCATGTAGCCGGATCGGGCGACGTGGATGAAGATGGCGGACCCGGCGGCCCGCACGCGTGGGCGTGCGTTGTGATCGGTTACGATCAGATGATCGTAGACATGGTCGCCACGCCAAAGTTGTTCGTGGCCTGCCGGGAACGGTCGCCTTACGCCCTGGTTGTAAAGGGCAGACCGCGGATCATCGCACCAGCCGTCCCGCGCCGTCACCCGGCGCAATGGAAGCGGCGACCGTGCGCGCATTCGGGTGAGATGGGCAACAGGCCGCACCCTGGCGCGCGGCGTGCCCCCGTCGCCTTCCCGCTTCAGCGTGACAACGCCTGCCCGTCCCGCAGCGGCCAAAAATGTGCGCGACCCATGCGTGACCAGCACCCAATGCTTGACCCGTGGATGGGGGCGCACCACCGCCGGCGGCGTCGTCGGAAGCTTGCGCGGCGCACGCCAAGGCCCAAACCGCTCACATCCGATCACGACTTTTTTCATTGCTTTGCCTTCTGTATCGCTCGTCTGCGCACGGATGCGTGACCACAGTAAGATGGGCATAGCGTTTGGCGGCCAAGGAGATTGCGGTGAATAAGCGGACAATTCTCATCATCGACGACGACGACGATCTTCGCGACGGCCTCATGGAGCAGATCGCCCTTTACGATGAGTTCGCGGTGATGACCGCAGCCAACGCCGCTGACGGCATGGCCGCCGCCAAGGCCAACGACATCGCGCTCGCCATCGTCGACGTGGGCTTGCCTGACCTTGACGGGCGCGAGGCGGTCCGCCTCATGCGGGCGAACGGCTTTAAGGCACCAATTGTCATGCTGACCGGGCACACAACCGATGCGGACGCCATCGTGGGGCTGGAGGCCGGTGCCAACGACTATGTGACGAAGCCTTTCCGCTTCGCTGTCCTTCTGGCGCGGATCCGCGCGCATCTTCGCCAATTCGACCAGTCGGAGGACGCAACCTTCGCCATCGGCCACTACACGTTCAAGCCAGCCGCGAAGCTCTTGCAGGAGCCGGACGGCAGGCGCATCCGGCTCACGGAAAAGGAAACGGCAATCCTGAAGTATCTCTACAGGGCCGCCGAAAAACCCGTGACCCGCGACATTCTTTTGCACGAGGTTTGGGGGTATAACTCCGGCGTGACAACGCACACCCTGGAGACCCACATCTACCGCCTGCGCCAAAAAATGGAGCCCAACCCCGCCGCGGCCGAGTTCCTCGTCACCGAAGGCGGCGGCTACAAGCTCATGCCGAAGGTCTCCGTCAGCGAATGAGTTTGGCGCGAACGCTGGCGGTGATGCGCAAAGCTGAGTTTTTGAGCCACCTTGGCGAAGATGCGCGAAAGCTGCTGGCGTTCGGTGCCGATCCGCTGGATCTGAAGCCGCGCGAAACCCTTTTCGATGCCGGCGATGCGGCAGATGGTGCGTACCTGGTGCTCGGCGGTCAGCTCCGTCTCGTTCCGGCAAGCACTGCCATTGCGCCCACAGTGCACTCGGTTGGCGCAGTGGTTGACGAGCTTGCCCTCATTATTCCCACCAGCCGGTCCGCCACCGCGATCGCCCAAACGTCGTGCGAGGTGGTCCCGCTTGAGCGAGGGCAAATGCTGCGCATCCTCAATGAGTTTCCTGACTCGGCCGCCACCCTGCGCGCCGCGCTTGCCGGGCGCACCAAAGCGTTTCTGGAAGAACTTGAGACGCTGAACAGCTCCATCAACGCAACGCTGTCCGCCGCTGACCGGTCGCGATGAAAGGCAGTGTCGTCAGCCTTGCGCGCTACCCCGTGAAAGGGATGAGCGCGGAGCCGCTGGGGGAGGTTTCCCTCGTTGCCGGCGAGGGCATCCCGCACGACCGTGTCATGGCCTTCCGTCGGCCCACGGCCCCGTTCGACGACGCGGCCCCGGAGCCCTTGCGCAAGACACACTTTTATATGCTTGCCCGCGACGCCGCATTGGCAAAGCTGAAGTCACGCTACGACCCGGACACCGACACCCTCACCGTCGAAAACGGTAAGGCGGTCAACCACTTTGCCTTGAGTACGCCGGAGGGTGTTGCTGCTGCAGAAGCAGCGGTCGCCGAGGCGCTGGACCTTAGCGATGCGCAGCGCCCCAAGCTGACCAGAAGCGGCTGTCATCGCTTTACCGACGTCTCTGTCGTGTCGACCCAGATGATGAACGCCATTTCGCTGATCAACGCAGCCCGCGTGCGCGCCTTCGCCCAAAAGACCGATACTGTCGCGGATCACCGCCGGTTCCGCGGCAACGTGGTGTTCGACGGTTGGCCGGCGTGGTCTGAGCTTCAGCTTGAAGGGTCGCGCCTCAAGCTGGGGGGAGCCACACTCAAGGTGCTGCTGCGCACGCAGCGCTGTGCGGCGACGGCGGTAAATCCCGATACTGCCCAGCGCGATGTTCAGGTGCCGCAACTCCTGAAACGAACCATGGGGCACATGGACATGGGGATTTACGCCGGGGTGATTGCATCGGGGTCCGTCCGCCCGGGCGATGAAATCAGTCTGATTGGTTGAGATGGCGTGGTGGAGGGGGTTGGATTCGAACCAACGTAGGCATAGCCAGCGGATTTACAGTCCGCCCCCTTTAGCCACTCGGGCACCCCTCCACGGTAGCGCCGCGGCGTGATAGGCGCGGCTGTGTGAGAAGTCAACGCGCCCGCCAGCCCGCCGCCATCGAGGCCGCAGAGCCCTATTGGCTCTATGGTCTCCACAGCGCGCGGGCCGCCCTTGCGAACCCAGCAAGGATCATTCTCCGCGCCATGGCGACCCGGAACGCCATGGATAGGCTCGCCGACAGCCCGTTCCCCGTCACCCCTGAAATCGTTGACGTGCGCGCCATGAACCGTGCCCTCGGTGACGCGGTCCACCAGGGGATAGCCCTGTTTGTGGCGCCGCTGGAGCACAGGACGCTCGATGCCCTCGCCTCTGCACGGGCGGTCTTGTGCCTGGACCACATCACTGATCCCCACAATGTCGGCGCCATTTTGCGCACCGCAGTCGCCTTCAACGTTGACGGCGTCATCACCACACGGCGCCACAGTGCGCCTGAAAGCGGCGCCCTCGCCAAGGCCGCATCAGGCGCCCTGGACCTCATCAACATTGTCCCGGTGACCAACCTGTCGCGCGCCATTGAAGAGATGATGCGCATGGGCTTTTCGGCAGCCGCCCTGGACAGCGAGGCCCACACACCGCTGGAGGAGTTGCCGCCCGCGCCGAAATGGCTTTTCGTTCTGGGCGCGGAGGGAAAAGGCGTCCGCCAGGGGGTCGCCGCCACCTGCGGGCAAACGGCGCGTATCGAGGCGCCCGGCGCGCTCACATCGCTCAATGTGTCCAACGCCGCAGCGATCGCCCTTTACGCCATGCGGCGATCGCTGCTCAGCGCCCCCGACGACCTTTGAGCCGCATCACCGTTTTGTCGAACGACCGGAACGCGAGCGGCGCGACGAGGGATGCCGTTCGCCCCAGCAGCGCCGTTTTCGCGTTGGGATAAATGGCGAACGTGCCGCGATCCATGCCCCGCACGATGGCATCCGCCACCGCATCAGCGGTAGAGAGGGAAGCGCTGCCGGCAATGGCTGCGGTTTCCGGCGGGCGCGTTTCGCACTCGCGCGCATACTGGGCCGTGTCTGTGTCGCCGGGATAGGAAATGGACACGGCAACGCCATAGGGGCGCGCTTCGGTGCGCAGAGCTTCGGCGAAACCACGCACGGCAAACTTGCTTCCGGCATAGGCGGTGTAACCGTAGATGCCGATGAGCGCCGCTGCGGTGGACACCAACACGATGCGCCCCTGCCGGCGCTCGCACATGCTGCCATAAACTGCTCTGACGGCCGCAACGGTGCCGAAATAGTTGACCGCCATTTGCCGCTCAAACGCTGCAGCGTCGAGGGTGTCGAAGGCACCGGGCTCCACCGTGCCCGCTGCAGTCACCAGCGTGTGGCAAGGGCCCAACCGGTGGACCGCATCCTTCATGACCGCCGCCAACGCATCGCCGCGCGCCACATCGCAGGCCATCGTGAGGACCGGCGCTGGCGAGAGGGTATCCTGCGCTGCAGCAAGGGCCGTTTCGCCCCGCGCGATGAGCGTCAGCGCAAAACCTTGCGCCGCAAGCCTCTGCCCCACGGCGAGGCCAATGCCCTGCGACCCGCCGGTGATAATTGCATGCGGACGATCCGCATCGCCCGCACTCACTGGCCGGACCTTACCCCGGCAGCGGGATCTCCTGCTCCGTCGGCACGTTGTAGCCGCGCTTGACCGCCTCGCGTGCGGCAATGGCGAGATACCAGCGCTTCACGTTCGGATAATCGGAAAGGTCGATGTCCTGCCACTCGAAGCGCGCCGCCCAGGGGAACATTGATATGTCGGCAATGGAGTACTCGCCGGCCACGTATTCACTTTCGCCAAGCCGTTTGTCCAGCACGCCGTAAAGACGCTTGGTCTCTTTCAGGTAACGCTCCTCCGGATAGGCGTATTTGCCGGCGTTGAACCTGTGGAAGTGGTGGTTCTGCCCCAGCATCGGGCCGAAGCCGCCCTTCTGCCACATCAGCCATTCCACGGTACGCCAGTGAGCTTCGCCATGGCTCGGCAGCAACCGGCCTGTCTTGTTGGCGAGATACATAAGTATAGCGCCCGACTCCATCAAAGTCTGACCGCTATTGGTGTCGACGATTGCCGGAATTTTATTGTTTGGAGAAATGGCAAGAAACTCCGGCGTGAACTGCTCGTCTTTCATGATGTTGATGGGGTGAACATTGTAGGGCAGTTCCACCTCCTCGAGCATGATGGAAATCTTTTTGCCGTTGGGGGTGCCCCAGGTGTAGAGCTCAATGGTCATCTTCGCCGTGTCTCCCGTGCGGTGCGGCACGGCACATAGCGTCCCGTTGCCGCGCTTGCCATAGCACGCATCCTGGGATCCGGAATGAGCCTCCTCGCATCAACGTCCGGCGCGCGGCAGATCAATCACGCTTGCATGGCTTTGACCGGGGCGACACACTGAACGCGCGCGGCCGGCCGGCAGCGCACAACAACCCTCACTGTGACGACCGGATCACCCAATGCCCACCTCCTCGGCCGCTGCTGACGATGCAAAGGCCATCGCCGCCGAAGTGTTCAACGCCATGAGCCGGCGCATCCAAATCTCCCCGTTCTCTCAACGTCTGGAAGGCTTCAATCTGTCGACCGCGTACGAGGCCGCGGCAGAGCTCTCCACCATGCGTGCAGAGACGCTGCTGGGGCGCAAGATCGGCTTCACCAACCGGG
>JBCDFB010000137.1:0-7677 GCA_039178655.1 Pseudomonadota bacterium
CAATCACCACGCTCGCTGATGGCGCGTGCCACCAAGACGCGCTCCTGGAAACGCTAAGCGAAACGCTCGGCCCAGCAGTCGGCTACAAGGCGGCGGCAACGTCCGACGGCGCGCAGAAACAGCTCGGGCTCGACGGTCCGGTCCTCGGCGTTCTGCTGCGCGATATGCTGCTGGAAGATGGCGCCACCGTCCCCGTTTCCAGCGGCGCGCGGCTCATCTTCGAACTCGACTTGCTGGCGCGGGTGAGCGACGCCGCCATCAACGAAGCCACGACCCGCGAGGAGGCGCTCGCCTCGCTCGATGCATTCATCCCCTTCATCGAACTGGGGGACCTCATGGTGCCGCGGGGCGCGGCCATCACCGGGCCGCTGCTTCAGGCCATGAATGCCGGTGCCAGGCTGGGCGTTGCCGGCAGCCCGATCGCCATTGGATCGTCCACTGTGGATTCCCTTGCGGCCGCCACCGGCATGCTTGTGAAGGACGGGTCAAACGTTGCCGAAGCTCCGGCGACGGCGCTCCTCGGCCACCCGCTCGATGCCGTTCTTTGGATCGTTGAAGCCGCGAACGCGCGCGGTATGGCGCTTAAGCCGGGCGACGTCTTGAGCCTTGGTTCCATGGGCCGGTTCCAGATCGCCGCGGCCGGTGAAGTGACCGGCACCTACACCGGCTTCGGGCCCGAACCTGCAACCGTCTCCCTCACGCTGGAGTGACAACTACACCTTTCGAAGGGCGACGCTGCTGATCCGGTGGTCGCTCTGTTTGTGCAGGATAAGATCGGCCCGCAACTTGGTCGGGCCGACATTCTCGCGAAGGTTCTTGAGGTTGATGCGCTGCCACAGCCCACGCGCGAAGGCGATCGCCTCCTCCTCAGACAGGTTGGCGTATTTATGAAAGTATGAACGCGGGTCAGTGAAACGCCGCTCCTGCAGGCGCCTAAACCGGGTGAGATACCACCGTTCCAGATCTGCCTCTTCAGCGTCGATGAAGATGGAAAAGTCAAAAAAGTCAGACACGAACGGGACGCGCGGACGATCGAAGGAAAGCCGCGTGGTCTGCAAAAC
Source organism: Pseudomonadota bacterium (assembly GCA_039178655.1). Taxonomy (GTDB): domain Bacteria; phylum Pseudomonadota; class Alphaproteobacteria; order Rhizobiales; family Amorphaceae; genus Acuticoccus. Next base: position 1,062 of record JBCDFB010000137.1, read on the forward strand.
GTTAAGGCCCTCGACAATCAAAATGTTGGGCCGTTCAACGACTTGGGCCTTTCCCGGCACCCGGTCGTAGGTGAGGTGCGAGTAGACCGGTGCGCTGACGGATGGCTTCCCCGCTTTAATGTCGCTCAAAAACGTGATGAGCGTGTTGACGTCGTAGCTCTCCGGAAAGCCTTTGCGCTCCATCAGCCCTTCTTCGGCAAGCACCGCGTTGGGCCACAAAAAGCCATCGGTGGTCACAAGATCCACCTTCGGGCGCGAGGGCCAGCGGCGCATCAGCTCCTGGAGCAGTCTGGCGGTGGTGGTCTTGCCCACGGCCACCGACCCTGCAATGCCGATTATGAACGGCACCGCCGCATCATCCCGCCCCAAAAAGCGATGCGTTGCGCGGTGCAACACCTTGGTTGCGTTCACATAATAGGTGAGGAGGCGCGACAGCGGGAGGTAGATGGTCTCCACCTGCTCGGGATCGACGCGGTCGTTAAAGCCCTGGAGTGAAAGCACTTCCTCCGCGGACAAAGGCATTGGCTGATCGTCACGCAGCTTTGCCCAGTCTTTCTCCTGAAAGACGTAAAACGGCCCGAGATCGTCCACTTCCTGCGAAGCGGGCGGGAAAGGTGTCGCAAGCGCATCCATCGCGCGGGGAACAATACAGGCCAACTTCACCGAGGCAAGCGCGCAGCCTTTTCTTCCAGGCCCGATTGCCCCGTGCGGCGCGACAGTTCCGCCTCCACATCACCCCAGGAAACTCCGGAAACGGCAAGGAGAACGGTAAGATGGTAGACCGCGTCCGCCGCTTCCTGGGTCAGCGCTGCCGGGTCACGCTGCACGGCGGCGATGACGGTCTCCACCGCCTCTTCGCCAAATTTCTCGGCGCACTTGTCGACGCCTTTTGCGGCAAGCGTGCGGGTGTAGGACGCGCCGTCCGCGTCCTCCAAGCGCTGGCGCACGATGGCTTCCAGATCGTGAAGGGTGAAATCAGCCACTGACCGTGCCATCGAATTCACCATGGGGGTTCTCATCAAGGCGCATGGGAATGCCTGCCGCTGCCATGTGCGCCTTCGCCTGCGAGATGGTGTATGTGCCAAAGTGAAATATGGAGGCGGCGAGCACCGCTTCCGCATGCCCTTCTGTGACCGCTTCAACCAAATGGTCCAAGGTGCCTGCGCCACCTGAAGCAATGACAGGGATGACGACGCTGTCGGCAATGGCGCAGGTGAGCGCCGTGTCGAAGCCGGCTTTGGTTCCGTCGGCATCCATGGAGGTGAGCAGGATCTCGCCAGCCCCGCGCGCTGCCATGTCTTTGGCGAAGGCGACGGCGTCGATCCCCGTCGCGTTCCTGCCGCCATGGGTAAAAATCTCCCAGCGCCCGTTGGCAACGCGCTTGGCATCGATGGCGACCACTATGCACTGGGCACCGAACTTCTCCGCCGCCCGGCCCACGAACTCGGGCTCTTTGACCGCTGCGGTGTTGATGGACACCTTGTCCGCCCCTGCAAGCAGGAGCGAACGGATGTCGGCAATGGTGCGCACGCCGCCCCCCACGGTGAGGGGCATGAAGCAACGCTCGGCCGTTCTGCGCACCACGTCGAAAAGGATCGAGCGCTCCTCATGGCTTGCGGTAATGTCCAGGAAGGTGAGTTCGTCGGCGCCAGCAGCGTCGTAGGCCGCGGCAGCTTCCACAGGGTCACCGGCGTCCACAAGGTTCTGAAAGCGCACGCCTTTCACCACCCTGCCCTCAGCCACGTCTAGGCATGGGATGACCCGCTTCTTCAGCACGCGGGCGCCCTCAATTGGCGGAGCGCTTCCCCGGCGTCGATACGACCATCGTAAAGGGCACGGCCGATGATTGCGCCTTCAAGCACCTTGGCCTCGGGCGCATTGAGCCGCGCAATGTCGTCCATACCGGCAAACCCGCCCGATGCGATGAGGGGGGTACGGACGGCATGGGCAAGCTCAAGCGTTTCGCTGAGATTGAGCCCAGCAAGCATCCCGTCGCGGGAAATGTCGGTGTGGACGATGGCCGCAACGCCCGCATCCTCAAAGCGCAGCGCAAGTTCGCGCGCGCTGAGGCTGGTTGCATCGGCCCAGCCGGCGACGGCCACATTGCCCTCGCGCGCGTCGATCCCCACCACGATCCGCCCCGGGAATTCGCGGCAGGCCTCCTTCACCAGGTCAGGATCCTTTGCAGCGGCCGTGCCCAGGATGACGCGCCGCACCCCCTGCTCAAGCCATTTTGCGATGTGGGAAAGGCTGCGGATGCCCCCGCCCAATTGCACAGGCCGGTCGGTGGAGGCGAGGATACTCGACACGGCGCTTGCGTTGCGGCTTTCACCGGCGAACGCGCCGTCCAGATCCACCACATGAAGCCACTCAAAGCCGAGCCGTGAGAACCGGGCCGCCGTCTCTCCCGGATTGTCAGAAAAGACGGTGGCGCGGTCCATTTCGCCCTGCTCCAGACGCACGCAACGGCCGCCTTTGAGGTCAATGGCAGGGAACAAGATCATGGCGACCAGCTTAGGAAATTCTCGATGAGTTTCAGGCCAAGCTTCTGGCTTTTCTCCGGGTGAAACTGCGTGCCCACAATGTTGTCCCGGCCGACGATGGCAGCGAAGGGGCCGCCATGGTCGGCCAGCGCGATGATGGACTGGGTCACTTCCGGCGCAATCACATAGGAGTGGACGAAGTAAGCGTGCCAACCGTCCGAACCGGTGGGAATCCCATCAAGCAGTGGGTGGGTCCGCACGACCTCCATCACATTCCAGCCCATGTGCGGGATCTTGAGGTGGGGCGCGTTCGGCTTCATCGGCCGCACATCGCCGCCGATCAGATTGAGCCCGGCGCTCACCTTGTGCTCCAGCCCACGCGTTGCCAAGAGCTGCATGCCCACGCAAACACCAAGCATTGGCACCGCGCGATCCACCACCGCTTCGTGAAAGGCGTCAAGCATGCCGGGCGTGGCGGCGAGCCCGTCCATACAATCGGCAAAAGCGCCAACCCCCGGCAGCACCACGCGATCTGCCTTTGCAACGCTGGCCGGATCAGCGGACACGGAAATCGTAACGTCAGTCTCCGCTTCCTGCGCTGCCCGCTGGAAGGCCTTTTGCGCCGAGCGCAGATTTCCGGAGCCGTAGTCGATGATGACAACGCTCATCGCGGCCCTTCTGGATAAAGCCCCAGCGGTCCCTGCTGCGGCCGCGGACCCCACGGCGCTGAAGCCGGAGTGAGCGCAGACGGGGCCTGCGGCGGCGCTTCAGCGGGCAGCGGCGCAACCGGCGGCATTGGAGAAGGCGCGATGCCATCGGCCTCCCGCCCCTCAAGGTAGCGTCGCACCGCGTCCCGCCGCGAGGTTGCTTCCACAATGGCCGAGAGCGTCCATTTCCGTCGCGCGAGCGCCCATCGGCGGATGGCGGCAGCCTCAAAGCCGAACCAGATGGCGATGATGAGCATCACCGCCGGGGCAGCCGGGCCAAGCATAAGCTCGGCCGCAAACGCCGCCGCGCCGTAGCCCACCGCCGTCAGAAGAAACGCGGCGAAGTTGCCATGGAAGAGCAGCCAGAGCGGCCCCAGCAGAAACGCGAGAAAGCGAAAGCCGTCCTTTTGGACGAGCGCCCGCTCAGCCCGCTGCGGCTCGTCGAAACGGTCGTGCTCCCACACCGTATAGATCGCCATGACAACGCTCCCTTTTGGCTCCTCAGGAACCGGCCTTCCTCAAAGCGTGCCCTTGGTGGAAGGAACGGCCCCGCCGGGCCATGCCACGCTCACTGCTGCACCCAAGGCACGGGCCACACCTTTGAAGCAGCTTTCGGCAATGTGGTGATCGTTGTCGCCGTAAAGCGTTTCAATGTGCAGCGTTATGGCCCCGTTCATGGCTAAAGCCGTGAAGAACTCGCGCACAAGCTGGGTGTCGAACGTCCCGATCTTAGGGGTGCGAAACTCGGTCCGGAACACGATGAAGGGCCGGCCTGAAATGTCGAGCGCCACGCGGGTCAACGCCTCGTCCATGGGCAGATAGACGTGGGCATACCGGGTTATCCCCGCCTTGTCGCCGAGCGCCTGCCGCAGTCCTTGGCCCAGAGCGATCCCCACATCCTCAACGGTGTGATGGTCGTCAATATGCGTGTCGCCGCGCGCGTTGACGGTCATTGCAATGCCGGAATGCTTGGCGAGCTGATCCAGCATATGATCGAAAAAGCCGATCCCGGTGGCGATGCTGCTTTCGCCGCCACCAAGGTCGACCGTGACACTGATGTCGGTCTCATTTGTGGAGCGGGCCACGCTTGCGCGGCGGGGGGCTGGATTTTCACTCATCGCGAGCGCTTTTAGAGCCGACGACACCGTGATGAAAGCAGCGTGTTCCAAACTCCCCTCAGCCGCCTGATCCTCGCGCTCGATGTGCCTACCGTTCCGGAGGCGGAAGCGCTGGTTGACGCAACCGCCGGAAGCGTCGGCGTCTACAAGATCGGCCTGGAGCTGGCGATGGCGGGCGGGATCGACCTTGCGCGCCGTCTGAGCGCCGAGGGCGTGCCGGTTTTCCTCGACATGAAGCTCCTGGACATTGGCAATACCGTCGCCGGCGCCGTGCGCAACGCCGGCGATTTGGGCGTGCGGTTCTTGACCGTTCACGCCTATCCCCAGGCGATGCAGGCCGCGCGTGATGCGTGTGCGCCGTCGCTGAACCTTGTCGCGGTCACCGTTCTGACCTCCATGGGCGATCGCGACCTTCAGGAGGCCGGCTATGGCGCCCTCGCCGCCGACCTCGTCAACCATCGTCTCGCCGCGGCCAAAGCGCTTGGCCTCACTTTCGTGGTCTGCTCGCCGTTAGAGGCACGGGCCGCTGCCAATCTAAGGCTGTCACCCATCACTCCGGGGGTGCGGCATGCCGAAGACAGCGCCGGCGACCAAAAGCGCGTCGCCACGCCACAGCAAGCGGTTGCTGACGGCGCCGAGGCCATCGTCGTGGGCCGGCCCATCGCGCAGGCGGCCGACCCCAAGGCTGCCGCTGCCCGCTACGTCAGCGCCATCGCGGACGGGCTCGGGGGACGCGCCGGGGGCTGAGCCTTTGCATCGCGCTCAGGCCGCACTACCTCCGGCGACACGCACGAGGGGGACCGCATGCGGCTCATCATTAGCATTTTTGCCGCGATTATCACGCTTTCTGCGCCGGGCCGCGCCGACACCATCACCATTGTCGCGCTGGGCGACAGCCTGACGGCCGGCTTTCAGCTTCCGCCCGGCGCGGGCTTCCCCGCACAGCTCCAAGGCGCCCTCAACCGCGAAGGCGAGGACGTCATGATCATCGACGCGGGTGTCTCGGGCGATACGACCAGCGGTGGCCTGTCACGGCTCGATTGGTCCGTGGGACCCGACACAGATGCGGTCATTGTCGCGCTCGGCGGCAACGATGCCCTAAGGGGGCTCGATCCCGCCACCACACGCGCCAACCTTTCCGAGATATTGGACCGGCTGGACGCGCGGGGCATCCCCGTTCTGCTGGCCGGAATGCTCGCCCCCGTGAACCTTGGCGAGGACTACGGCAATGCGTTCGCCGCGGTTTTCCAGGATCTGGCCAAGCGCGACATCGTCTTCTACCCGTTCTTCCTTGAGGGCGTTGCCGCAAACCCTGACCTCAATATGTCCGACGGTATCCACCCCACCGAGGAAGGCGTTGCGGTGATGGTGGAGAACATTCTGCCCAAGGTGCGTGAGCTTGTGGACCGCGCAAACGCCCAGAAGAGCTGATGCCAGCCGCCCTTGAGAGCCTGACTGATTGCGCCTTTTGAGGCCTTCTCCGACCGGTGATGATGTGAGCCTGCCCGGGTCTTAGCGTCCGGACAGGCAGCAATCTCAATTCAAGGGCACCGTGCAGATCATCTGCGAGTGGTTGGCCGTTACCGTGCAGTTGGCCGGAATTGGGCCCACAGGCACGGGGTAGACGTAGGTCGGCTGGCTGGCCGCGGCTGCGCCCACAGCTGTGCCCGCCGCAAATCCCGCCGCCGCCGCAGCAGCCGGATAAGGGTAGTACGGGTGATAGGGGTGGTACGGATGGTAGGGGTGATAAGGAGGATACGGGTGGTAGGGGTGGTAATGGCACTCCGGCGCCTGCGGATTGTGGAAGCAGTACGGGCCGGGAACCGGATGGTGCGGGCGATATGGGTGGACGGGATGATACGGGTGATAAGGATGGTACGGATAGTAGCCGGCCGGATGGCGGAAGCCGCCCATGCGCCGAAAACCGCCTCTGCCGCCAAATCTCGCCCGGTCGATAAAGAGCGCAACGTCGCTCGCCTGGTCGGGAATCTCACCTGACAGAACCCTGACCGTGTAGGAGAGCCCGGTGTCACTGGCTTGCGCTGAGGTCAGCTCGATGATTGCAGGCTCAGCGTTTGGATTTGAAAGAACCGTAAGCGCAGCATTGGGCGGATCAGCGGCAAAAGGCGCCCCCTGACCGGTCCAAAGCTCCAAGAAACGCTCGTGCCCGACCTGCCCCACGAGGCGGTAAGGATGGTCGGAAAAGAACACCGTCGCGGGCGACATGTCGCTCAAGGTGAGCGTTTGTCCTTCAAAGCTCATGGAACCCGCTTGCTGCACGAAATCGTACGAAACGGGCTCGCCGGGC
>JBCDFB010000138.1:0-7672 GCA_039178655.1 Pseudomonadota bacterium
CAGCCAGATGGCACCGTCGGGCAGGGCGAGCATGGCCTTCTGGCGGGTCTTGTCGAGCCGCACACGCAAGCCCGGCGCCACATGAAAGCGGATGGCGAAGGGCACGCCGGCAACCTTGTCCTCGCCGCGGACGGTGTCTTCGCCGGCAAGCCACAGCCCGCTCGGGGCAAGGGTGAGCGTACGCTCGTGGATGAGGCCGAACTCGGCGCGGTAGCCGTCGTGCCGCGCGCGGACGCTGAGGGTGTCGCGGGCCACGTCCACCTTGTGGGGGCCGGAGTGGAGCACCGGACCCAGGATTTGGGCGAGCGGCCAAAGCTGAAGGATGCGCGCCGATGAGGTGTCGCGCACGATTAGGGTGGATTGGGCAGCGCTTGCCCGCGCCGCCGCAGCCCATGCCGGGCGAACGGTGCCGAGCGCACCGCAGTTGCCCAGGAGCCGGTGCGGGCCGTGGCTAAGCTCAAAGGCGAGGGCGCTTGCGTAGGCCCCTTGGGCGAACTCCGGCGGCGGTGGCCCCCCGACGTCGATGATGGCGAGGGCGCCGGCAGCCTCCAGCCGCTGGAAGCCGCTATAGCGGGCGTTGTCGCTCGCCTTTCCCATGGCGTCGTCATATTCCGCCAGCGCCCGCAGCACGCGGGGCGGCACAGGCGCTGCGCCGTGGAAGCCCGCCATGGTGCCATCGCCGTGGCTGAAAAAGCGGACCATGGGCAGCATCTTGTCGATGGCGCTGGAGAGTTGGGGCGGCACCGTCTGCTGCCGGCGCACCAGCGCTTCGCGCAGCGGTATGAGCACCGACAAAAGGTCAACCAGCGCGGCGGGGCTGCGTGAGATATGGCCGCCGTCGCCCAGGATCTGAACCTTCAATCCGTCGCTGAGCATGGCAAGTGCCCAGCGTTGGACGCGCGACTGCTCCGCGATGACGGTTGCAGCAAGGGCAAGGGCCGTCACCACCTTCAGCCGGTCCATGGAGTGGGGCAAGAGGCTCGTCAGGCGTTCCAGGCGGCGCACATGCCGCCCGATCGCGCGCATGAAGCGGACGCGAAACCCGCTGTCGGCCCCCGCAAGGAGGAGCGGCGAGACCACCAGGAGCATGGTGAGCCGTTCGGCAACCACTTGGGGTTCCTGCGCTATGGGGGATTGGGCGGAGCGCGCCGTCATCCACTCATCCACCAGGGCGCGTGCGTTGGACGAGGAGAGTTCCGATGCGCTCGCCTCCAGATGGACGAGCCAGGAAAGGCTGTGGAGCGCACGGGCGAATGCGTCCGACGGTGGGGGCACAGCAAAGGGCGAGCCGCTTGCCGCTTCAAGGGTCTCACCGGCAAGGGAGAAGACGCCGGCGTAGATGTCGGCAGCGCGGTCTGCGTTGCATTCGGCCAGCGTTTCCGGCGCGAACAGGATCCGGCCCGGCGTTCCGGCGAGCTTTCGGGTCCACAGCGCTGCCCCCAGCCGCGCGCCGACCGCTGCGATCTTTCGCCTTGCCGCCAGTGCAGCAAGGGCACCGAGCGTTGCGCGGTTGCCGGCAGGCTTGCTCACGCGGCGCGCGGAAGGGGTGCTAACGGGTTCATGGGAGCGCTTTTCGCGCCGTGCGCCCCGCGCCGCAACGGGCAATCACATGTTCTGCGGGCCGGGCAACGGGAACTGCGGCGGCCGCTGCATTCAGGCTTTCACAAAACGCGCGGCAAAGAACCCGTCCATGCCTTCAGCGCCAGGCGTGTTGGGGATGGCAAAGTGGGTGAGCGTGCGCACTGTGCCGTGTGGCGTTGCAAAGGGCGCCGCTGCGCCCCCCCTCACCGATGCGAGCGAGAGGCAGGGCAGCGCTTCGGCGATGAATGAGAGGTGGTCCTCGCCCTCCTCGCGCTCCAGCGAGCAGGTGGCAAAGACCACAGACCCGCCAGATCTTGTGCGCTCGGCGGCTGCCTTCAAAAGCTCCTGCTGCAGTTTGGCGAGCTTTGGAATGTCCGCAGCGGTGCGGTGGAGTGCAACGTCGGGCTGCCTGCGCAGCGTGCCGGTTGCGGTGCATGGGGCATCCAATAAGACCGCATCGTAGGTGCCACCCACCTGCCGCGCGTCCGACACCGCCACCGTCACGCGGTCAGCCACGCCGACCCGGGCAAGGTTTTGTCGCAAACGCTCAGCCCGCACCGGGTCCTTCTCAACGGCGGTCACCTTGGCGCCCGCGGCGGCCAGCTGGAGGGTCTTGCCGCCAGGCGCGGCGCACATGTCCAGAACCGCTTTTCCCGCAACCTCGCCCAAGAGTGTGGTGGGGAGCTGTGCGGCAAAATCCTGCACCCAGAAGCGCCCCTCGGCGTAGCCTTCAATCTCGTCCACGGCGCGTGAGCTGAGGCGCAGACCGCCTGTGGGAAGGGCAACGCCGTCCTCCGGCGGCGCTGCATCTGGAGGCAGCGAGAGATCGAGCGGGGGCTCAGCGCGGTGCATTTGCGCCATCTCGGCTGCCGCCTGCGCGCCATAGGCTTTCGTCCAGCGCTGCCACAGCCAGGCTGGCGTATTGGCATTTGCGGGCAGCGCGTCGAGCAACGCTTCGCGCTCTCTCGTCAATCGGCGAAGGACGGCGTTGGCGAGGCCGGCATATCCACCAGTCGCCGCATCCGATTTCAGCATGGCGACCGCTGTGTTGACGGCTGCGTGGTCCGCCTGGCGCATGAAGAGGAGCTGCGCAGCTGACAGGCGCAAGATGGTCTGGGCCGCGGCAGCCTTTCTGGGGAGCTTCTTTGATAGGAGCTTGCCAAGCACATAGTCCACATCGCCCAGGCGGCGGAGCGTCGCGCGGGCGATGGCCCTTGCAAGTGCCGCGTCGCGGGGTGACAGCGACTTGTCGGCGCTGAAGTCTTCCAGCACCGCGGAAAGCGGGGCGCCGGCAAGCACCAAATCAATGATCTCAGCGGCCGCGCGCCGTGGAGCGAGGCCGCTGGCGGCTGCGCGCTTGCCGCCGGGGGAGTGTTGGCGCCGGTGCGATGCCCGCCGGGGAGAGGCTGTCACAAGAACCGGTGATTGTCAGAGGGGATAAGCGTTCCTCATGACCAGGGGCCGCGCCGCTCGTTGCGCGGCGTGGAGCGGCTCTGGTTGCCCCAGGGGCCCGAGGTGGCGCCCAGCGAGGCGGGCCGGCCGGTGAGTTCGGCAGCATATTGGCGCAGCGCGTCGATGCGGTTTTGCGTGTTCGGGTGGGTGGAGAAGAGGTTGTCCATACGTGCGCCGGACAGCGGGTTGACGATAAACATGTGCGCCGTTGCCGGCACGGCCTCCGCCTCATTGTTGGGGATGGAGCGGCCGCGCTCAAGCTTTGAAAGGGCGCTGGCGAGCCACATGGGATCGCCGCAGATTTCCGCACCCAGACGGTCGGCGGAGTATTCGCGCGTACGGCTGATGGCCATTTGCACCAGCATCGCCGCAAGGGGTGCGATGATCATGGTCAGAATCACGCCGACGATGCCGAGGGGGTTGTTCCGGTTGCTGCCGAACAAAAATGCGAAGTTGGCGAGCATGGAGATGGCGCCCGCAATGGTCGCCGTGATGGTCATGATGAGGGTGTCGCGGTTGCGCACGTGAGCAAGTTCGTGGGCCATGACGCCAGCCACCTCTTCGCGCGTCATCATGCGCAAAAGGCCGCGCGTGGCGGCGACGGCGGCATTGTCCGGATTGCGGCCGGTGGCGAAGGCGTTGGGCTGGTCCTCGTCCAGAATATAAACGCGCGGCATGGGCAGCTGCGCGCGGGCGGCGAGTTCGCGGACGATGCCGTAGTACTCAGGCGCGGTACGCTCATCCACCTCCCGCGCCTGGTGCATCCGCAGCACCACCTTGTCGGAGTTCCAGTAGGCGAAGAAGTTCATGGCGACGGCGATGCCGAGCGCAATGATCATTCCCTGTTCGCCACCGATCATTGCGCCGACGCCCATGAAGAGCGCCGTCAGCCCCGCAATGAGCACCCCGGTCTTCAACACATTCATTCGCGGTCCCACCGTATGAGATCGGCGCAGCACATGCGCACGCGTGTCCGCGTGAATATTGAAGCGGCATGGCCAGCCTTCAATACTTCATTTCTCCATGGCGAATGCGAGGCAGCCGGGCTCGTTAGGCGTCGTGAGGGCGATCTGCTGATCTGTTCAGGCCGCTTCGGACGGAGACTGCGGCTGCCAGCGCAGGACCGTGATTTTATGGCGATCGAACACGTAGCCCGCAGGCCCCAGCGACATGGTCTTGACGATCTTGGCGCCCACGGACTGGTAGACGTAGACCGCGGCATCTGCGGTGCTGCTTGCCTCCGTGCGCCACGCCACCTTGCCGCGCCGCACCACTTCATCACCGAGCCAGCCCAACAGCGCCTTGCCGATCCCGCGGCCCCGGGCGATGGGGTCCACTTTGAAGCCCTCGATGTAGAGCTCGTCAGGCTGCCCGCGTTGCAGGGACGCCTGCGTCAGCCAGTAGCGCACCGTTCCGCCCAGCGGCCCGAAATGCTGGCGATAACGCTTGGGATCGGGCCAGGTGGCGCCGGCGCCATCCATTCTATAGGACAAAATTCCGCCCACCTGACCCTGGACGATGCAGGCGCAGATGCGGTCCGCCCGCAGGCGGTTGCCCAGAAGTTCCTGTCGCACCTCAGGCTTACCCACAATGCGGTTCAGCGTGGCGCGTTGGGCGACGGCGTACCGCGCCACCGGTTCGGCGATCTCATCGGGGATGGGCGAGACGAGGACCCAGTCCTCACCTTGATTAACGATGCATGACGGGGGAAGCGCGGTCGTATCGATGGTTGTCATGGCAGAGGCAGACCGGGAGGCGGGAGGAAGGGGGATCTGGAGGTTGGACGGCGGGGCCGTGCGCTGTCGTCTTTCACACCGCAGCGGCAACGTCAAAGTGACCGTACGCGAGATTAAGTGCCCTCGCGGCGGGTTTCCTTGTCGAGCGCGAGGAGAGCATCGCGGGAGAGCGTAAAGTCACTGTCGCGCCAGATGGCTTCAAGCCGGCGCAGCCGCTCCCCGATTTGCGGCCCTGCGCTTGCCCCCATCTCCATGAGATCGTGGCCGCCGACGGGAAAGCGCGGCTTGCTCCATCGGCGGGCCTCGCCAATCAGAATTGCCGGCTCGACAATGTCGGCGCCTTGGGCGATGGCCACCATGAGGCCGTCGGTAAAGGCCTCCGCACCATGCTCGTAAAGAAGCGCGCGGATATGGGGGACGGATTGGGGCGGCAGGTGCGAAGCCGCTTCAAGGGCAGCAAGGCCGCGCGTGCGCATGCGCCGTGAAAAGCGCAGCCGTTTGGCCACGTCGTCGAAGGTCGCCGCGTTGAAACCCACGAGCGCCAGAAACGCCAATGCCGGGTCGATGGGCCGGCCGCCCACCCGCACCGCGGCGCAAAGGGCACGGTAGCGTCCCGCGTCCACGGGGACGCCCGTGGTGACTGCCAAAATGCCGGCTGAGGACATGACATCGACCACGTCCGGTGCGCCTGGCGACACCAGGAGCTTTGAAAGCTCGTGCAGCACCCGCTCGGCAGAGAGGGTGGGCAGCGTGTCCTTCAGGGCCCGGGCAGCATCAAGCCCCGACGGGTCGAGAGCGCCTTCGCCGTAGCCGGCATGAAAGCGGAAAAAGCGCAGAATGCGCAGATTGTCTTCCAGAATGCGCTGGATGGGATCGCCGATGAACCGCACCCGCCGCGCAACACAATCGCCGTAGCCGCCCACATAATCGGTGCCGTTGCCCTCACCGTCCACGTAGAGGGCGTTCATCGTGAAATCCCGGCGGGAGGCGTCGCGCGCCCAATCGTCGGTAAACTTCACGATGGCGTGGCGGCCGTCGGTGCTCACGTCCTCGCGCAGGGTTGTCACCTCAAAGGGGATACCGTCGGAAATGAGGGTGAGCGTGCCGTGCTCAATGCCTGTGGGCCGCACCGACAGCCCCGCCCGTTCCGCAGCGCGCTGCACCCTCTCGGGAAAAAGGTCGGTCGCAATGTCAATGTCGCCTGGTGGCTTATCGAGAATTGAGTTGCGCACGGCGCCGCCCACCACGCGCGCTGTCCCTTCCGCGTTGAGGGCGTCAAGGGTTCGGCGCAGCGGCCGGCTGCTCAGCCAGAACGAAGACAGCGTGAACGGCTTCACACCAGCGACCGTGGAAGATTGGGCAGAGACAGCGTCGATGCGGTCATCCATGCCATTACGACGTTCATCTCCGACCAAGCGCACGCGCACGACAAGTGCACGCTGCCAAAGTCCCCGGAAGACCCGGCACAAAAGGTGTTGTTAAATGGTAGTTGATCGGTCCGGTGGCGGCAACCTAAGCGGCTTGGGGAAACCTCGGTCGGGCAAGACCTTGCCGGAGACCGCGTGTTACTCCTCGCGCGGCCTGAAGCCTCCGGGCACCAACTCACCGTCCACATACTGAGCAGGGACGTAGACGCCCTCGCTGGCGCCGCCGATGAGCGCGAAGGCGATGAAGCCTCCCACCACGAGCGCACCGCCGGCCATGAACAGCGCGAACTTTGCGTGCCCGAAGCCGGCAACCCGCGCCCCGGTCCAGCCGCGCGTGGCCACGCGGTAGACCATGAACGCCACGAAGGGCAGCAGGAAAAGAACGATCTGGGTGATGATGACGCGGATCATGGACCGTAAAGCTTGTAATGGACCGAACGCAGGATGCCGGCGGTGACCCCCCAGATCCTATGTCCTTGCGATATGGTCTCAAAGTATCTGTGCACCATGCCGCGGTGGACAATTCGCCCCCTGCGCCATCGTGCGCGCTCCAGCAGCTCGCTGAGGGGGACGGCGAACACGCTCGATACCTCGCCGGGATTGGCCGTGAGCGTCACCGGACGGTCAATCCGCGCAATCACCGGGACGACGGCAAAGCCTGTGCGGGTGAGGTAGGTTTCCGCGGTGCCGAGCACGGTTGCTGCATCTTCAGGCAGTGCAACTTCTTCGGCCGCCTCACGAAGCGCCGCCATTGCAGGCGTCTCGCCGGCTTCGATCTTGCCGCCGGGAAGCGCAACTTGACCGGCGTGGGCCGACAAGTGCGTGGCGCGCACGGTGAGAAGAAGGGCCGGCACGCCTTCATGGTCTGCGCCAATGGCGACCAGCACTGCGGCATCTTTGGCGGATTCGTGGGCAGCCACCTCAGTCACGCGCGGAGCCTTGGCCGATGTCGATCCGTCGGGCGGCAATAGCTTGCCTGTGCGCGCGGCAAGTGCGTTGAGCGGCGGCGCCTCGGCATCCGCCGGGAACAACGTCAGCGACGTGGCAGAGCGGCCCATCTGGCTCACGGTTTGACCTTAAAAAAGGTTCCGGCACTGCGCACGCCGAGCGTTCCGTCTGCGTGCTCGACAAACTCTGCAAGGTCCAGAGCGAGTGCCCTTGTGAACCGCGCGTCCAGCCCTCGGCGCACGTGCACATAGGGAATGAACGCCTCTGCCTCTTCTGCTGCGCGAAAGCGAAGGGGATGATCCGCATCAACCGTGACGGCGTCCCCCAAGTTGGTGCGCACGACGAGCGCGGGCGGGTCACCCTCCTGCCACGCCATCTCCACCGCGAGGAAGGGCACGTCTTCCACCTCGATCGTCACCATTTCCACAGGGGTGACCAGCACAAACCGTCCGTCCGCTTCGCGCCGGAGCAGCGAGGCGAAGAGCCGCACCATCGGCGCGCGGTTGATGGGGCTGCCGCCATAGTGCC
>JBCDFB010000139.1:0-7639 GCA_039178655.1 Pseudomonadota bacterium
GCCATCGTTGCGTGGGGCCTGACGACCAAGCGCCGCGCTTTCGTCAACGGTCGGGGGGTATTGCGATCCGCGTCCTGATCTTTCCGGTCAGGAGAGCCGCCTGCGCTCCTCCAAATTGACACCGCCGTCGTAGAGGCAAAAGAGTGCGCCGGCGGTTTAGTAGGGGGGCAAACGGATCGCGCTAAGGCCATCGTCGCGTGGGGTCTGACGACGGGCCTCCACGCTGTCATCAACAATCGGGGCCTTGCGATCTGCCTCCTGGCCTTTCCGGTCAGGAGAGCCGGCCGCGCTCCCGCGCATTGACCGCGCTATCGTACAGGCAAAGCAGCGTGCCGCCGGTTAAGCAGGGGCACACGAATCACGCCATAGGCCGTCGCCGCGTGGGGCCTGACGACCGACCTCCAGGCTGCCCTCAACAATCGGGGTATTGCGATCTGGTTCCTGACCATGTCCCGTCAGGAGAGCCGGTTGCGGTCCCGCGCGTTGAGCCTGTCATGGCGGAGGCGAACGAGCGTGCCGCCAGTTGACTAGGGGGCGCACGGATCACGCCATAGGTCATCGTTGCGTGGGGCTTGACGACCAAGCGCCCCGCTTTCGTCAACGGTCGGGGGGTATTGCGATATGCGTGCTGATCTTTCCGGTCAGGAGAACCGGCTGCGCTCCTCCAAGTTGACCCCGCCGTCGTGAAGGCAAAGGAGCGTGCCGCCGGCTGAGCAGGGGCACACGGATCACGCCATAGGCCATCGTCGCGTGGGGCCTGACGACCGACCTCCAGGCTGCCCTCAACAAGTGGGGGTCTTGCGATCTGCTTCCTGATCACGTCTGGCCAGGCCTGGCGCAGGAGGGCGGCGCCGATGCTCCTCGCAGGGCTCTCGCTTGCACCAGACATCCTTGCCGATCGAGGCGACAGCCGCGGAACCGCTGATCGACTGGTGTGCGGCCCAAGCTGCCACCGCACAGACCCGGGGCCGGCGCGACCTTGGCCTGATGCGCACAGCTGCGAGGGAACACCACCGGCCCCGCCACCCCGTTGTGCGCACATTCGATAAGTTAAAGCACCGACGGTGCGTCGCCGCACTCTTCAATGACCTTGCGCGACACTTCATAGCGGCCCTCACGATGGCATCTTTCCGCCTTTGGCGATGGCATCTTTCCGCCTTTGGCGATGGCATCTTCCTGCCTTCGGCGAAGGCATCCTGAACGGGCGAGCTTGGCATGCGCGAGCCTTGCGAGGGAGGCGCGCTTCAGCCTTTCGCGCTCCCCCGGGGCGCGCAGAAGGGGTCGGCGTTTCGGTGGTGTCAGGGGGCGCGGGACGCCAGATGGTTCCATGGGGCTGACCGGGCGCTTGCTTTCCATATTTGGGCGGCGCGGGTCGCCAACCGATCCGGGCCGCCCCCGGCACCGGTGAAGCGGTGCAAGAAGCGACACTCTCAGGCTGCGCCGCGCGCCAAGCAGACGCGAGCGGTGCCGGCTTCATCACCGCGTCGAGCCTTGCTGGCGTGCAGAATCCCAAGAAATGGGTCACCCGAGGTTGACCGGCGCGCTGGAGCGCGACGGCGCAAATCGGCTCCCTTCAGGATGGCCCAAAAGCTTGAGGACGGCACGAAAGAGAGCCTTCAGCGAGCCTTGCCCGTCAGTCAGGACGCCTTGCCTGCGTGGCTGGCGGCGCGGGACAGGTTGAACAATCAGGCGCCGGACCGTGCGGACTGGTTGCGGCCACTTTTTGCGGCATGAGCGCGCGTTCCCAGCTTGGTGCGGTTGAGAACTGATTTGGTTAGATCGCCCGGCGTGATGGGATCGGCTCGACATTGCGCGATCCATTGGGTTCTCAAACAGGTCAAACAAATGTTACTCCGGGGCGCTCTGTCCGGCGGCGATGTTCCCGCATGGCGTCATCGTCCGACGGGTCTGGTTCGCGCTCGACGCGCTCAGCCGGCTCACCATTGAAGGCGATTGCGACAACCGCGTGCAAACCGCTTGGAGTTTTGGGTCCGGGCCTTCCCGTTTGCACACACCGATTGGGTGGGGCCGGTGGGGTTTGCGCCGGCACTGAGGTGTAGTAACCAAGCGTTTACTTGAACGAAACGCCAGAGTCTGCCTTGCAAATTGCCCTGTGCAACGAAGTGTTGCGCGACAAACCGTTTGAGGAGCAGTGCGCCTTTGCCGCCGCCGTTGGATTTGCCGGACTGGAGTTGGCGCCCTTCACGCTGAAGGACAATCCTGAAGAACTGACCGCCGCCGATGCGCACCTTGTACGGGCAGCGCTGCAGGCTGAAGGGCTGGCGTGCTGCGGGCTGCATTGGCTGCTGAGCGCGCCCGATGGCCTGTCCATTACATCCGATGATCGGGCCGTTCGCGCCCGCACGATTGGCCTCATGAAACGCCTTGTGGAGTTTGCCGCAGAAGCTGGGGCGGCGCGGCTGGTCCATGGGTCTCCCGGGCAGCGCACGTTGCCTGTGGGAGATGAGGAAGGGGGAAGGGCGCGGGCGCGAGAGGCCTTTGCGCAGGTCGCCGATGTGGCGCGGCAGGCGGGCGTCGTTTACTGCGTAGAACCCCTGTCGACCGCTGAAACTGAGTACCTCACCACCGTGGAGGAGGCGGCCGCGCTGGTGGAGGCGATCGGCTCCCCTGGCCTTCAGACGATGATTGACACCAGCGCAGCAGCGCGCGACGGCGCTGACCCTGTCGCCCTGATTGAGGAATTCATGCCGCGCGGGATCATCAAACATATCCACGTGAATGATCCGAACAGGCGCGGCCCGGGGGAGGGGACGCTTTCCTTCGGACCCATCATTGCGGCGCTTCGGGCGCAAGGCTATGGCGGCTGGGTGTCCGCAGAGCCGTTTGTCTACCTTCCTGACGGGCCCGCCTGTGCTGCAAGGGCAGCCGGTGTGCTCACCACGCTGCTGCGCGAATATCCATGAACGCGCCGCGCCTTTCGTTGGTGGACGTGGTGATGGGCGAGCGGCCGGTCAGGCTCCGTCTGCCGTTTCGATTTGGGGTGGTGACACTTCGCGAAACGCGGCAGATCTTTGTTAAGGCCACAGTCCGCCTTGCGGACGGGCGGTTGGGCGATGGGGTGTCCGCAGAACTCCTCATCCCGAAATGGTTCGATAAATCCCCAGAGCTCAGCAACGAGGATAATGCCAATCAGCTTCGCAAGTCCCTCGCCATTGCCGTTGGCGCCTACGGCCAGCTTGAGGGGGAGACGCCGTTCGGTTTGCATGCTGCTGCCGCCGGGGCGGTGAGCGCCGGGGCGCGGGCGGCAGCGTTGCCGCAGCTTGTCAGCAGCTACGGTCCGGCGTTGCTGGATCGCGCGATCTTGGATGCGGTTTTGCGCCTTGAAGGCCTCAGCGTTTTTGCCGGGGTGAAGAACAACGTCATGGGGCTGACGGCGGCGACAGCGCCGGACCTTGCGCAGTTCGATCTCAGCCGGTTCCTGGAAACGCTCACCCCGGCGAGATCCATTGCGGTGCGGCATACGGTGGGGCTCGCCGATCCCTTGACCGAGGCGGAGACTGCCGCGGCGCCGTTGAACGACGGTCTCCCCCAATCGCTGGAGGCGGTCATTGCCCACTACGGGATCACCTACTTCAAGCTTAAGGTGTCGGGGGACCAGGACGCCGACATCAAGCGCCTGATCGATATTGCCGCGTTGTTGGATCGCCTGCCGGATTACGTGGTCACTCTGGATGGCAACGAGCAGTACGTTGACGCAGCCTCGGTCGTGGATCTTTGGCGGGCAATGGAGCGGGAGCCTCGGCTCGCGCGGCTGCGCGACGCTGTTGTGCTGATCGAGCAGCCCATTGCGCGCACTGCAGCGTTCGCCCACTCCATTTTGCCGCTTGCGGCCATCCGCCCGGTGGAGATTGACGAGTCCGATGGTGACATCGGTGCGTTCCTCACCGCCAAGCGCCTGGGCTACACTTGCGTGTCGTCAAAGTCCTGCAAGGGGTTTTATCGGGCGCTGCTCAATGCGGCGCGCTGTGCGTCGTGGAACGCACAGGATGGCTCAGGAAGCTACTTCATGTCGGCGGAAGACCTGACCACACAGGCCGGCATTGCGGTCCAGCAAGATCTTGCCCTTGCAACGCTTGTGGGTGCCGGCCACGTGGAGCG
Source organism: Pseudomonadota bacterium (assembly GCA_039178655.1). GTDB lineage: Bacteria > Pseudomonadota > Alphaproteobacteria > Rhizobiales > Amorphaceae > Acuticoccus. The sequence goes on from JBCDFB010000139.1 coordinate 4,120, forward strand.
GAACGGGCACCACTATGTGCGCGGTATGGCGGGTGCGGGCGAGCAAGAGGTGTCACAATTCCTGGAGCACCACGGGGACCTTTACGAACCGTTTGACGGTGGAGCGAAGCTCTCCATCAAGGATGGGCGACTTAACCTCACCTCGCTTGACACGGTGGGTTTGGCGAGCGCGGTCATCCCAGATTTTGACCTGATGGACCCTTCGCCCGCGCTTTAAGGCACGCAAACTTACGAACGCCATTGCGATTGGCGAGGCGCGATCAGCCGGACGGGTGAGGGTGGCGGTTTGCTACCGGCCGTCAGGCGTGCGGAAGCCGAACCACTTATCGCGCACGGCGTCCGCGTGCTCGGTGGGATCGTAAAGGGCGACCCGCAGGCCGAGAGTTCGTGCACCGAGGTTGCCGATGGCGGACAGCACTGTGAAGGCCGCCACGTCACGGTCCCGCTCTGCGTCCACCAGCGTGATTTGCGCTGAGATCAATTCGCGCTGCGCATCCAGGACGTCGAGCGTGGTGCGCTGTCCGACCCGTTGCTCCTCAATCACGCCGTTGAGTGCCAGCTGCGCGGCGAAGACACCGGTGCGCGAGGTCTGGATAGTGCGGATGCCTGCCTTCAGCCGCGCCCAGGAGGCGACGATGTTTTGCCGGACGCTGTCGCGCACCTGATCCACCTGGATGCGCGCTGTTCCGAGCTGCTCTTTGGCTTGGCGCACCTGCGCGGACACTCGGCCACCCTGGTAAATGGGGACGCTAAGGTCGAGCCGGACGCTGGCGGAGTCGTTTTGCTGGGTTCCCGTGGCAGGGTCCAGGATCACGGCCGCATCACCCGTCAGGCTGAGGCTCGGCAGGAACGCGCCCTCAGCTACCTTCACGGAGAAGAGCGTCTGATCCACCGTGTGCTCGGCAGACAGGATGGAAGGATGCCGGTTCTGGCCGATGGACAGCGCCGCCTTGAGCGTTGCGGGGATGAATTTGTCTTCGTTGATGTTGTCCCGAAGCGTCGCAGCGCGCAGACCGGTGAACTGGGTGAAGGTTGCCTCGCTCGCCTCAAGCTCTGCAATGGCAAGGTTCAAAAGTGATTCAGCGGAGGCCTGCCGCGCCTCGGCCTGGCTGATGTCGGTCCGTGTGCCTTCACCCACCTCAAACCGGTCCCGCGCCGCGCGGATCTGCTGGCCGAGGAACGACACGTCATCACGGCGCAGGCTGACGGTTTGGCGGTTGGCGATGATGTCGAAGAAGGCCTCGGCGGTGAGAAGCAGAATATCCTGCTCGGTGCTTTTCAAAAGTTCGCGCTGGGCCCGCACCGAAGCTTCTGCGGAGCGGATGCTGTTGCGTGTGGTAAAGCCGGCGAACAGCGGCTGAACCAGTTGTACGGAGAACTGCGTGGGCGCGCCGCGCCGGCCGACCGTGCGGGTCGACACCGAACGCGATGTCTCAAATGTTTGGCTTAGCAGGCCGGTCAGCGTCGGACGGTTGCCGGACCGGGCGATGGCGATGTTCTCATCAACGTCGCGCAGCTGCGAGCGGGCAACGTTCAGCTCCGGGTTGTTGGAATAGGCGGCGGCGAGCGCGTCGGTAAGCGTCTGCGCGCGGGAGGTGCCGGCGCCGGCAAGCGCCATGGCCAGGAAGGCTGCGGCTGCAAAAACGAGTGGGCGCCCAGGCATTCGCGATCCTCACGTACGCACGTCCATCGTTGGGTAGCTGTTTCGTCTCTGCTGGGGAACGTACGCGGCAGCGCGCGATGGGTGCCACTGCATGTAAGCGAGGGGGCCTGCGCCATTTCCGCAACGCGAATACGGCAGCGCTGCGGCATATTGGTAAAATTGTGTCTGAGTATTTCTGTGACGTCAGAAAATGAACGTGGGCGCCGGTGAAAAGCCGGGGAGCGGCGCCGCAGCAGCGTTAAAACTGGCGCGCCTGGAAATGGCCTTTTCTGTGCGCAGGAAAAGCGTCGCCCGGCCGGCAAGTCCCTTTCCCTCAACGCACACCAGACGCCCGCCTTCCTTCATCTGGTCCAGAAGGCGTTGGGGCGTCTCCTCAAGGGCGCCGTCACAGAAGATCACGTCAAAGGGCGCTTCTGACGGGTAGCCGTCTGGGAGCGGTCCGGTCACCACAACAACGTTGGTGACCTCCTCCCCCTCTAGCCGTGCAGCAGCGTCGGCGGCCAGATCTTCGTCGCATTCAAGGGCGATGACGGAGCTTGCCAGGCAGCCGATCAAGGCGGCCGTATATCCCGTTCCAGATCCGACGAGGAGCACCACGTCCTCATCGTCGATCTGGGCGAGCTGGAGGAGCCGAGCCAGAATGGCCGGAGGTGACATGGTTCTTGCCGCCGATGCGCGCGGCGCCTCAACAATTGTGATGGCTTCGTCGGAGTAGGCGATCGCCCGCTTGTCTGCCGGGACGTAGCGTTCGCGCGGGATTTCCAGGAACGCGTCCTGGACGCGGTGGTCCGTCACATCAAATGTGCGCAGCTGGTTGTTGACCATGCGTCGGCGCAACACGGCAGTGTCCTCACCCATGGCGCTCTCCTGTGGCGTGGTCAGACCTTAAGATCATAACGCCGCCATACGCTTCCAGGAACGCTTGCCTGTCATTTGGCAAGCATGGAGGCGACGGCCGGAATCGAACCGGCGTACACGGATTTGCAGTCCGCTGCGTAACCACTCCGCCACGTCGCCGCGCGCGCTGTGCGTACGCCAAAGGCTTTGGCGCATCAAGGCAAGGTGATCGCTTGCGCGCCCGCGCCCACGAAGGCAACGTCCGCATGACCATCCTTTCCTCGATACACATGGTGCCCGCATGGCTGAGATTGCAACCGACCGCCTGTCTTTTTCCGGCCGCGTGCGGGAAGCGTGGGATGGCGGCGGGATCGTGGACATGCGCCTTGACGCAACGCGGCCCGTCAACGGCTGGGAAGTGACGGTCGACGTGGGCGGGGAAATCGTCAACATCTGGAACGCGAGGGTTTTGGGGCGCGAAGGCGCGCTCTACCGACTTGGCCCGCTGGATTACAACACGCAGCTCGCAGCAGGGGCAGTGGCCGATATCGGCGTTCAGATTGAGGGGACGCCGCGGTTTGCGCCGGTGGGTGCCGACGCCGTTCTGGCAAGCGATGTGGCGGAAGGGGTTGCCCCGCCGCCGCCGCCGGCGCCGCCCAGCGATACGGGGCCTGCCACGCTCACTGGTACTGCAGCGCCAAGGCAGGTGGAGGCCCAGGGCGGGGGCCTGGGGACGGATGCCCAGACATATGCGCCCAGCACGCTGAGCTTTCGCGAAAGCGCACCGGACGGGTCGGAGGGCGTGCGCGTCTCCGGCGTGACGGTGCCCGAGCCGGCCGGCAGCGGCGAAGGCCTTCCCGGCGATGATTTTGCACCCGGTCCGTTTTCCACCAGGGGAGCGACCATAATCGATGCGGCCGGGGATCGCGCGGTGATCCACGGCACCAACTGGTTCGGTCTGGAGACCGATATTTCCACCGTCCACGGGCTTTGGGCGCGGAACTGGCGCGCCATCATGGA
>JBCDFB010000140.1:0-7598 GCA_039178655.1 Pseudomonadota bacterium
ATTGCTCCACGCCGCGTGCCCCCAACTCACCGCCATTACCTGCCGGCCTATTGGTTGAACGCGCAAGGCCGGCGCCGCAATCGCCGTTGCGGCGCCGGCAGGGGTTTTCCAGCGCAGTTTGTGCTGCGGCGGGATCATCAGGCCGCTAGCTGTGTGACAGCGTAGGCCGCAGCCCCGCCTGCCACGGCACCGGCAATTGCCGCGGCCCAGATGGACACCATAAGCTGCTGGCGCCGGGGCCGCGGATCGGGCCCGTTACGCAACCGGTCGACGGGGAAAAGGTAGCTGGGGGGAATCATAAGACGCTCCTATGAATCGATTCAGAGCACGATGTGTGCCAGAACACAGTGCCCGTCAATCGGTGCATTGAATCGATTCATTCACGTTGCGTTACATTCTGCCCGCGGTGTCCGGTTGTGATGAATGACGGGTCGAGCGGCCAACCCGGTAAAGCGCGCCTGAAGGATGTGGCCGCGCTTGCCGGCGTGTCCCAGGGAACCGCGTCGAATGTCTTCAATAAGCCTGATCTGGTGGCTGAAAACCTGCGCGAGCAGGTGCTGCAGGCGGCGCAAAAACTGGGCTACACCGGCCCCCAGCCCGCGGCACGGCTTTTGCGGTCCGGCAAGGCGGGCTGCATCGCGCTCCTCACCGACGCGAGCGCAGCCTACCTGGTGTCCGATGCGTATGGTCAGCGCCTCCTCGCCGGGGCCGCGCAGGCGTGCGACGCTGCGGGCCTCGGCCTCACCATCGTGGGTCAGGGCGCCGCCAAGACGGCCTCCGGCTGGTCGGTGGACACGGCCATCGCAGACGGCTTCGTCATCTACTGTTTTGAAGAGAACGACGGCATCTTTGACCGGCTCCGGCGGCGTGGCGGCGCCTATGTGACCGTGGACGGCGGGCGCCGCGGCGGCCTTGCACGGATCGGGATCGACGAGGAGGCGGCCGCTGCCTCCGCCATGGCCCACCTCACCGACCTCGGCCACCGCCGGGTCGGCATCCTTACATTGGAGTTGACGCAGACATCGCCGCCCGGCCCCATCGATGCAGCCCAGGTTGCGGCTGCACGGTACCGCACCACCGGTCTTCGCCTGCGCGGTTACGCCCACGCGGCCGCATTGGCCGGCGTCGGGGCCGAGGACTGCCCGGCGTTCCAGACGCGCAACAGCGCAGCGTCAGCCCGCTTGGGCGTGGACTGGATGCTTTCCCTGCCAAACCCGCCCACCGCGCTCGCCTGCATGTCGGACGTCATTGCCCTTGCCGCCATGGCGCGCCTCAAGGAGCGTGGGCTCAGCGTACCGCGGGACATCTCGGTCGTCGGCTTTGATGGCATCGCGGCGGGTGCTCTGTCGGAGCCCGCTCTCACCACCATCATTCAGCCGGCGGAGGAAAAGGGCCGCGCTGCGGTCAATATTCTGGTGGATGGCCGGCCGACCGACGATGAAATCCTTCCCGCGCGGCTTTGTGTCCGTGCCTCCACGGCGCCTCCGCCACGCTAGCGCCCGCATCGGTCCGGACGCGCAATCCCTTTCAAAGCGCGCCGCAATCGCTTATATCTTCGGATGTCGGCGACGGTCGGCTATGGCGATAAACGAGGTGCGTAATAAGCCTATCGGACCCGGGGGCGGTACCCGGCGCCTCCACCCAAGCTTCCGGCGCGGCCTAACCGGCTGCAGTCAAGATGCCGGAAGCTTCGGCGGGGGCGAAATAGGATCGACGAGGGTGTAAAGGCTCTTCTTTCGCTCGGTATGGTACCACCGTTATCGGACCAAACTTTGTAGTTGCGAATGACAACTATGCTGAGGCTCGCCTCGCTGCGTAATGCGGCGCGGTTACCTCGATTAAGCCCTTGCCCTTAGCCGGGTAAGGCGGGGTTGGGAGGCACCTGGCAACAGAAGCCTCCACACTCCCCTCACATCCTGTGCCCGTCGCAAGGCATAAACCAATCTGTCACGGTGCTTGCACGCATCAAAGGCAGCGCGAAGGGGTATCATCGTGGCTTGCGCCGCGCGCCGTTCCCGCTTGGAACGGGCTGGCGGACACGCTAGGTATCGTTCAGCATGGAGGCGGGCGTGGCCGACGATCTCATTAGATACGACGTGCTGGTCCAGGACGCGTTGCGCGGCGTGGTGCGCAAGGTCCTGCGTGAGGTGGCGGACGGCGGCTTGCCGGGCGAACACCACTTCTACATCGCTTTCGATACCACCGCCTCTGGCGTGCGCATGTCCTCGCGCCTGCGCCAGCAGCACCCGGAAGAGATGACCATCGTCCTACAACACCAGTTTTGGGACCTGTCGGTCACCGAACACACGTTCGAGGTGGGCCTGTCCTTTGGCGGCGTTCCGGAACGGCTGCTGATCCCCTTCGCGGCCATCAAGGGGTTTTTCGACCCTTCCGTACAGTTCGGACTGCAGTTTGATCCCCAAGGCGCACAAGCGCAGCAAAAGACCATGGGCGACGCTGCCCCCACATCCGTCCCCGCGCTCACCTCCCAGGACGCTGGCAAACCGGCGCCGGAGGTAAAGTCGGTGGACACACCCGCTACAGACGCTCCGAGCGAAGGGGGCGAGGACAAGCCGCAAAAAGAGGGCGAGGGCGCTGAAGTGGTATCGCTCGACGCGTTCCGCAGAAAGCAGTGATGGACGGCCAAAAGCGCATCGCGCTGAGCGCCCACGACGCCATGAAGCCGGCGCTGGCGGCGTGGTCGTTCGCCAATGAGCGGCTTTTGTCGCCCCACGCGCTCACCGCAACGGGCAACACTGGCCGCGTTATCATGCAGGCGACAGGGCTCGACGTTCAGTGTCTGCGCTCCGGCGCATTGGGCGGCGACATGGAACTTGGCGCCATCATTGCCGACGGCCGGATCGACATTTTGATCCTGTGGGCTGACCCCGTGACACGGCAGCCCCATGAGATTGACCCATCGCCGCTCCTGCGCATCAGCGCAGTGGCCGAAATCGTCGTCGCCACCACAGAAACGACCGCAGACTTCGTGGTGCGCAGCGATTTGATGGGCCGCCCCTACGCCCGCCGACAGAGCGCGCCGGCCCTTCCGGCGGTCCTGCAAAGGCTCGACACAGAGCGCACCGGGCGCGCCTGAACCGGCGGCAGGCCGCCTCAACGGGGATGCGCCGCGTCATCCCGCCGCGGATCAAACCTTCAAAAGAGGCAACAAAGCCGCTCGCTGTGCACGCCCGTGCGAGGCAGTGTGTTGGCGACGAATATTTTCCGGCCGGAGAAGGAGCCCGCTGTGACCACCCTCACCAGCCTTGTTGGACGCTTCGTGGCCCGCTTTGTCGCGCGCATCGCCACGCCACTGCTGCCAGCCGCCGCTGCGCTGGCGCTCCCACTCACCCTTGCCGCCCCGGGCGTCTTCGCCCCGTCGGCGCCGGCCCACGCGCAGATGGTCTCCAACTGCCAGGCCATTGCGCGCGCCCTGCCGGGCAGCCTGTTCGTTCCAGTCTCAACCCAACGCGCCAACCCGAAGTTTGAGGTGGAAATCACGTACGTGGGCCACGCCACGTTCATGATCACCGCCGCCGACGGCACCTCCATCGCGACGGACTACTCAGGCTTCCACGGCGAAGGTCCGCTGCCGACGGTGGTGACCATGAACCACGCCCACATCACGCACTGGACGCCCAATCCCAACCCGGAGATCCAGCACGTTTTGAGGGGCTGGAACCCTGAAGGGGGCAAGGCAGAGCACTTCCTCACCGTCGGCGAGGTTCTGATTCGCAACGTCCCCACCGACATTCGCCGGTGGAGCGGCGGCATTGAGGAAAACGGCAACTCCATTTTCATCTTCGAGATCGCAGGGCTGTGCATCGGCCATTTGGGCCATCTGCATCAGCCGCTGTCCGACGGTCAGATTGCCGAGATCGGAAGGCTCGACGTGGTCTTCGTTCCCATTGATGGCGGCTACACCATGCCCCACGAGGAAATGATGAGTGTGGTGGAGCGGCTGCGCACCTCCGTCGCCATTCCCATGCACTGGTTCAGCCGCCAAAACCTCACGCGCTTTCTCATGCGCTCACGGGAGGCGGGCCTGGAAATCGACATCCGCCAGGACCCCACCATCCGCGTCTCGCTCAACACGCTGCCGCGCGCGCCCACCATGGTGGTGCTCCCCCGACAGCACCCGTTTTGAGGGCGACCGCGAGGAGCGGGCATCAACGCGTCAGGTGCTTATCGCCGCGGAAGTCGCCCCTCATGGCCTTTTCGTAGCTGCGCCAAGCCTTGGCGGGCCGGCTCGCCGGGTTGAGCGCTGCTTCCATGTGGACAAAGAAATCGCCGGCTTCGGCCAGGAACTCGCCATAACCCGATAAGGGCGGCCCCATGGTCTGGAGGGCCTTTCCCGCCGCGACGGTCATGGCACCAAAGTGCTCTGCAGCCGCCTTTGGATCGTCTTCGATCAGCTTCGGCGTGATGGCGACATAGCTTTTGTGAAACTTACTGAATGAATCGAACGAGGCAATCGTATCGACGATCTTGCCGCCCTTTTTCAGATGCGCGCCGGCAGCGTCCAGGCGATCAGCGACCTTTTTGAATTTACTCTGGGCGACCACGTCATCGGATGCTTCCGCCAGCCACCTCACCTTTTCCGCAGCGTCCTCCAATTCGCCGCCCAGACTGTTCGCGTTGGTGAGAACCTTACAAACATCGCCATTCCAAAGATTGTCCCAAATGCCCTTACAAGGATCGTCAGCCATGCCAAAACTCCGTAAAAAAACAGCGTCCTGCGCGATGTAATATGATCGAAACCTGAACAAGCTGTCCTGGGCGCGTTGCAGCGCCGCGGCAAATTCCATTTCGACGGGTCTTTGGCGCGCATCATCGTCGCACAGGGGCTGATTTCCCCAACGGAACGATCCCCGCCGAAAGGGCGATGGCCGCGGCGATCAGCAGGATCGCCAACGCGTGGGCAACGCGCAGCGGCTCGCCGAACGCCACGGCTCCGATGAGAAACATGGTGGGCAATTCAACGCTTCCGGCCATGGCGGTTTTTGACGAACCGAGCACCGGCGCGAAAATGACGAACAGGAGCTGCGGAACCAGCGCAGTCACCACCGCAAAGCCCAGAAGCCAGGCCATGGCACCCGGACCTGCCGGAACCAATTGCGCGGCGGGAAGCATGGCAATGATTGGCGCAAGGATGATGACGGAGCCGAGGGACACTGCGCCCGCGGCGGCAATGGGCGGCAAAACCGACAAGCGATTGGCGATGACGGTGATGAGCAGGCCGTAGGCCGCTGGCGCGGCGAGGGCCAGCAAGATGGTGATGGGCCCGCCGGCAATCGCCTGATGTGGCGGGGCAACCACAAGCGCTGCAACAACAATGAGTGCAGCGCCGACCAGACCGCCCGCCCTTGGCCGCTCTCCAAACACCAGCGCTGCAAAGGCAATGGCAAAAACCGGGAACGTCATGAACAGGACCCCGGTCTGCGCCACGGACAGACGTTCCAGAGCCATCACAAAGCCGATCCAGCCAAGCCCCATCGCGGCCCCGGCGCCAAGCGCCCACAAGAGCCCGCGCCATTGCCGCCGCGCGACAAACACAAAGGGCGCAAGAACAACAGCGGTCAGCGCAAAGCGGTAGAACGCGATGGCCGCCGGTGCCAGCGCGAAGTCTGACAGGGTGCGCGCAAACAAAGGCAGCGTGCCGAAACACGCAGCCCCTAAAATGATTGAGGCAAACGCGATCGCAGTGGCTGACCTGCCCGCGCGGTGCGCCGGCCCAGGCGAGGACGCGTTCAAACCAACGCAACCATATCGTCGAGCTGGTTCCCGAGGGTGAGGCGGAGCTGCTGCGCCAGAACCTTGACGAGCGCCATCGGACCGGTGGAGCGACGCCACGCGAGCGCCACCACCCGCCGGTAGCTGTGCTTGCGGAAGCGCACGACGGTGACATCGCCGTCCCGGCCAGCGATTTCGGAGCGGATGTAAAGGGCTGGCAGGAACGTCACCCCCATCCCCATCCCGGCCATTTGGCGCAGCCCGTCCAGGCTCGTGCCTTCATAGTTTTGCAAAAGCCGAGCCCCGGATTCAGAACACAGCGCCCGCACTTGCGTGTGCAGGCCGTAGGACTGGCCGAGCGTCAAAATAGGAATTCCCGACAAGTGGTCGTTGGAGAGGTTTGAAAGGGCTGCAAACGGGTGGTCGGAGGCAACGACCGCAGCTAACGCCTCGCTGAAGATGGGCTCCACCTCAAGGTCGGGGCTGCGCACGGGGAGCTGCGTGAGGATGGCGTCGTAGCGTCCCTCAGTCAGCTCGAACTCCAGATCATCGGCCGCGCCCTCGCGCACGTGCAACCCCATTTGCGGATAGTTCTGATGCAATGCGCCCACCACCCGCGGCAACAGATAAGGCCCGATGGTGATTGACGTGCCAAGGCGCAGCGTGCCGCCGCTGCCTGAACGCAAAACCTTCGCCTGGTCCTCCAGCCCGCGGACCTCGTCAAGCACCCTTTCAGCACGGGAGAGGATTTCCCGGCCTGCCATGGTGAGCCGCACCCCGCCGCGGCCACGCTCCAGCAGGCGCAGGCCGAGCGCCTCCTCAAGGGCGGCAATCTGCGCGCTCAGCGAAGGTTGAGTAATCCCCTCCTGGTCCGCGGCTTTGCGGAAGTGTCCAACACCAGCAACGGTCGACAAATACCTGAGCTGTTTCAAAGAAAGCGCAACTTTCAACGCGTTCACGCTCCATACTGATAGGTTTATCCTATTAAAGAATCGCAGAGTTTCATCTCAAACGTTCAACACACTCCCGCATGTTCTGTGAGTGACAAGGGCGGCCGGACTGGCCAACCCGCAACACACCATCACGGAGACGACCATGGCGGACATCTACGGCACGAACGGTGACGATGCGCTGAACGGAACCATGGGCGCTGATGACATTGAAGGGCGCGGCGGCAATGACACGCTGATCGGGTTTGGCGGCAACGACGATCTGGAGGGCGATGCCGGCAACGATGTGTTGAATGGCGGTGCTGGGAACGACGAATTGGAAGGTGGCGGGGGCATCGACCGCTTCATTTACTCCGGCGGGCGGGACGTTATCGAGGATTTTGCGGCCAACGAAACCATCGTGATCGCCTCCTCGCTTCCCATCAACAACTTCTCGCAGCTCATGGCGGCTGCGCGGTCCGTTGACGACGGGGACGACACGCTCATCAACTTCGGCCGGGGCAACACGCTGTTGCTGGAAGATGTCTCGCGCGGCTCATTGCGTGCCGACGACTTTGTCTTTAGCGGCGGATCCGGCGGTGGTGGGTCCGGCGGCGGCGGCGGCGGCGGCACAGGCGGAACGCGCGGAGATGACCTGATCCGTGGCACAAACCGCTCCGAGGAGATCAATGCCGGGCGCGGGGACGACACGGTGTTCGGCTTCGGCGGCGCCGACGATATCGACGGCGGCAACGACAACGACCGCCTGCTCGGCGGCACGGGCAACGATGATATCGACGGCGGCCAGGGCAGCGACACCATCAATGGCGGTCCAGGCAACGACGATCTGGACGGTGACTCGGGGCGCGACTTCCTGTTCGGTGCCGCCGGCAGCGATGACATTGACGCCGGCCCAGGCAATGACCGGATTTCCGG
>JBCDFB010000141.1:0-7585 GCA_039178655.1 Pseudomonadota bacterium
GACAAGGCTTAAGCTCGTTAAAACAAAAATGCCCGGGCGGACTGCCCAGGTATTTTGATCAGATCGGTTGTTGTGGCAGCCGCTAGCTGGCCGCTTTCAGTTCGACAGACTCGCCGCAACCGCACGCCGACACCTGGTTGGGATTCTGGAACGTGAAGCCTGAGCGAAACTTCGTCGTTTCGAAGCCCATTTCGCACCCCAAGAGAAACAGAACGGCCGATTTCTCAACGAAAACGCGGGCGCCGTCCTTCTCGATCACCTCATCTTTGGGGTCGGGGTCGCTGACGGCGTCGAGCGTGTATTCCATGCCCGCACAGCCGCCTTTTTTGATGCCGACGCGCACACCGGCTAGGGGCGGGTCCTTTGCCGTCATCAGGCTGGTCACCCGCTGCGCTGCCTCGTCGGTCAATGTCATCACACCAGGACGCGGCATACTCGTCTCCCCTCGTGCCTCCCGCAGCCCGTTAAAACATGTCCAGCGCGACGCGCGCTTCGTCTGACATGCGGGATGGATCCCACGGTGGATCAAACACCATGTTCACCTCCACCGTACTAATTCCTTCCACCGTCCCCACCGCATTTTCAACCCAGCCAGGCATTTCCCCGGCAACCGGACACCCTGGCGCAGTGAGCGTCATGTCCACCTTGATGGACCGGTCATCCTCAATGTCCACCCGGTAGATGAGCCCAAGTTCGTAGATATCGACCGGAATCTCAGGATCATAAACGGTTTTCAGCGCAGTGATGATGTCCTGCGTGATGCGGTCGAGCTCCTCTTCTGGGATAGAGCAGGCGTCGGCCGCCGCCGAATTGTCGAGAGCTGGACTGTCCATACCGCTCGGCCCCTAAGCGAAGAACCTGTGGGATTTTTCAATGGCCGCCACCAGGCGGTCAACATCGTCACGGGTGTTGTACATGGCAAACGAGGCCCGGCACGATGCGTTAATACCAAAATGGTCCATCAGCGGCTCGGCACAATGGGCCCCGGCGCGCACAGCGACACCCTCCCGGTCCAATATGGTTGCGACATCGTGCGGGTGGGCGCCGTCAAGGTTGAAGGCAAAGACCGGCGCCTTGTCGGGCACGTCGCCGTAAAGCGTGACGGTGTTGAGCGCGCGCAGCCGCTCCCGCGTATAGTCACGCAAGGATGCCTCGTGCGCGGCAATTTCGCCCCACCCGATCCCGTTAGCATACTCGATGGCTGCGCCCAGCCCAATCGCCTGGACAATGGGCGGTGTCCCCGGCTCAAACCGGTTTGGCAGGCCAGCATAGGTGACATTATCGCGCGAGACGGACTGGATCATCTCGCCGCCACCCATGAACGGCGGCATCTCCTCCAGCAAAGCCTTCTTGCCGTACAAAACACCGATGCCTGAAGGGCCGTAAATCTTGTGGCCTGTGCACGCGAAGAAATCGCAGTCCATCTCGGCAACGTCGACCGACCCGTGGGCTGCCGACTGGGACCCGTCGATGACCACAGCAGCGCCGACCGCGTGGGCCATGTCGGCGATCTGGCGCGCGGGCGTGATCGTCCCCAAGACGTTGGACATGTGGACCATCGCCACCATCACCGTGCGGTCCGACAGCGCAGCCTCGAACGACGCCATATCGAGCTCGCCGTCCTCGGTCACGTCCACCCACTTCAGCACCACGCCCTTCTCCTCGCGAAGCTGGTGCCAGGGGACAATGTTGGAGTGGTGCTCCATCACGGAAAGCACGACCTCGTCGCCGGGCTTCACGCGCGGGCGCAGATATGCCTGCGCCACAAGGTTGAGGCCCTCTGTCGACGAGCGGGTGAAAATCACCTCTTCGGTGGATGCTGCACCGATGTGCGCGCGCACAATTTCGCGCGCACCCTCGTAGGCTTCAGTGGAACGGTTGGCGAGGGTGTGGAGGCCCCGGTGAACGTTCGCATAGTCGTGCGCGTAGGCGCGCTGGATGCGCTCTAGCACCGCATTTGGTTTCTGGGACGATGCGGCATTGTCCAGATACGTCAGCGGCTTGCCGTGAACCTCCTGCTGAAGGATGGGAAAGTCCGCCCGCACCGCCTCCACGTTGAAGGGGCGGGGTGCCATGTCCATTAAGCGTTCTCCGTCCTGGAAAGATCGGCCGTGACCAATGCCTGGAGGGCTTCGCGCAGCTGCTCGTCCTCCACATTCTCCAGCGCCTCCAGAAGGAAGGCTTCGACCAGCATGCGCCGGGCCACGGCCTCAGGCACACCCCGCGCTCGAAGGTAAAATACCGGCTCGTCGTCCAGGTCGCCTGAGGTTGCGCCGTGGCCGCACTGAACATCGTCAGCGAAGATTTCCAGCTCGGGCTTGTTCACCACCTCGCCGGTGTCGTCCAGGAAAAGGGCGTTGGACATCATCCGCGCATCGGTCTTCTGCGCGCCGGGGTCCACGTTGATCCGCCCCTGGACGATGGACTTTCCGCCATCCCCCACTGCGGAACGGAAAATCTCCGAAGAACGACTGTGGAGCGCATTGTGCCGCACGAGGAGCGTGTTGTCCGAGTGGCGCTGGCCAATGGCAACCACAGCAGTGTGGAAGTTTGCCTCCGCGTCATCACCCGCCACGTGGCAGAAAATCTGATTGCGCGACAGCCCGTGCCCGGTGGTCACGGTGAGGTGCTCCAAATGGGCGTTTGCCGCAATCTTGATGTGATGGGTGGAAAGCTGTGTGGTCCCCGCGTTGTCCCCGTGGGTGATCCTGACCAAGTCGGCCCGTGCACGCTCGCCAAGCCAGATTTCGCCCAAGGTGTTGTTGAGCGCGGAAGGCGCGCCGATGAAGCGCTCCGTAACGGAGACGCTTGCACCGTCCGGCACCATGATAGCGAAGCGGCCCATCACCAGCGCATCCTCGGTTGCCACATGGACAAGCTCGATGGCGCCGGCATCCCCGCTCACATGAAGGACGACGCCGCCATCAAACAGCCCGACGTTTGCAAGGGTCAACGGGTCGGTGCTTTCAGCAACCAGCGCCCCAACCCCTTCGGTCGGTGCATCGAAGGCCAAGATCGAGTGGGCCGTGATGCCTTCGCTGAAGGTTGAGAGTTCCGGCATGAAGCGACCATTGGCGACCACCACACGGGGTGTCCCGTCCACCAGCGGCGGGTGCGCGGCAAGGGTTTCGGATACTTTCGCAGCGTCAGCATCCGTCGCCGGGGCGGGAAGCGTGCGCAGCCGCGCCTTGAGATCGGTGTACTTGTATTCTTCAACCCGCCGGTGCGGCAGCCCGCCTGCAGCGAAACGGCTGAAGGCGCCCGCCCGTGCACTGTCGAGGCGCCCGTTGCTGCGGGTGGCCGCGCGCGCTTCAAAGAGGTCGGCAAGCGCTTGCTCAGCCGCCGTTGGTGTTGGCGCGCTCATGCGGCAGCCTCAAGCACTTCGCCGTAACCCTTCTCTTCAAGCTCAAGCGCAAGCTCGGGGCCGCCGGAACGCACAATCTTGCCGTGGGCCAAAACGTGGACGTGGTCCGGTTTGATGTAGTCCAAAAGGCGTTGGTAGTGCGTGATGACGAGGAACGAGCGATCCGGGCCGCGCAGGGCATTGACCCCTTCGGCCACAATGCGCAGTGCATCAATGTCGAGCCCCGAATCGGTCTCGTCGAGCACCGCGAGCTTCGGCTCAAGCAGTGCCATCTGCATGATTTCGTTGCGCTTTTTTTCACCGCCTGAGAAGCCCACATTGATCGGCCGGCGCAGCATCTCCTGGCGCACGCCCAGCTTCTCGGCGGCCTCTTTGACGCGCTTCATGAACTCCGGCGTGGACAGCACCGGCTCGCCGCGGGCGGTCCGCTGCGCGTTCATGGCCGTCTTCAGAAACGTCATGGTGGCAACGCCCGGCACTTCGATCGGGTATTGAAAGGCCAGGAAAATCCCGGCCGCTGCCCGATCCTCGGGGTCCATCTCCAGGATGTCTTCGCCGCGGAAAAGCACCTCGCCGGACGTCACCTCGTAGCCGTCCTTGCCGGCAATCACGTTGCCGAGGGTCGACTTGCCCGACCCGTTGGGTCCCATGATGGCGTGCACCTCTCCCGGCTTCAGGTGGAACGAGAGGCCCTTGAGGATTTCCCGGTCTTCATCCTCAACCGACACGTGAAGGTCATTGATCTGCAGCATCGTCGTTTTCCATGTCCCGTTCGCGTGCGCCGGAACCGCGCAGCCTGCGAATGATCGTTATGATAATCTGGGCAGATAAACCGCCCAGGAAACCCGCCAAGAGCGTTTGCCAAAGGGGTGCGTCGTCCGGCACCGCAAAGAAGATGCCGGCAGCAACGCCCGCTGCGAGGAAAAAGGTTGCCTCCAGCGAGCGCTTGCGCGCCGCCGCCATGCTACCCGACGGAGCCTTCCAGGCTGACGCCGATGAGCTTTTGCGCCTCCACAGCAAACTCCATCGGGAGCTGTTGGATGACGTCGCGAACAAACCCGTTCACGATCAGCGCGACCGCTTCCTCTTCGCCGATCCCGCGGGAGCGAGCGTAAAAGAGCTGATCGTCCGAGATCTTCGACGTGGTGGCTTCATGCTCGAACTGGGCGGTGCCGGTTTTCGACTCCACGTAAGGGATTGTGATGGCCGAGCACGTATCGCCAATCAGCAGCGAATCGCACTGCGTATAGTTGCGAGAGTTCTTGGCACGGCGGTTGGCCTGCACAAGCCCGCGATACGTGTTCATGGACTTGCCGGCGGAAATCCCTTTGGAGATGATCCGAGAAGACGACCCCTCACCCAGATGGATCATCTTGGTACCGGAATCGATCTGCTGACGCCCGTTGGAGATCGCAATGGAGTAAAACTCTCCGCGCGTATCCTTCCCGCGTAAAATACACGAAGGATACTTCCACGTGATGGCCGACCCAGTCTCAACCTGCGTCCACGAGATTTTTGCACGATCACCGCGGCAATCGCCACGCTTGGTTACGAAGTTGTAAATCCCGCCTTTGCCTTCTGCATCGCCGGGGTACCAATTCTGCACGGTCGAATACTTGATCTCCGCATCGTCCAGCGCAACCAACTCAACGACGGCAGCGTGCAGCTGGTTTTCATCGCGCATGGGCGCGGTGCACCCTTCAAGATACGAGACGTAAGAGCCTTTGTCGGCAATTATGAGCGTCCGCTCAAACTGGCCGGTATTCTGCTCGTTGATACGGAAATACGTGCTCAACTCCATGGGACAGCGCACACCCGGCGGCACATAGACAAAGGAGCCGTCGGTGAAGACTGCGGAGTTGAGCGTCGCAAAGTAGTTATCCGTGACCGGCACCACCGTACCGAGATAATTCTTCACAAGCTCAGGGTACTCGCGCACCGCTTCTGAGATCGGGCAAAAGATGACGCCCGCCTTCTTCAGCTCTTCTTTGAAAGTGGTGACGACCGAAACTGAGTCGAACACTGCATCAACCGCCACGCGGCCGTACGGACTGTCATCGCCGCCCGTCTGATCGAGCGTTGACGGTTCGCCCTGCCTGCGCACCCCGGCAAGAATTTCCTGCTCCTTCAGCGGAATGCCGAGCTTCTCGTAGGTCCGCAGCAGCTCAGGATCCACCTCATCCAAAGACTTCGGTGCATCTTCGAACGATTTGGGCGCCGAGTAGTAGTACAGGTCCTGATAATCGATCGGAGGATAGTTCACGGAGGACCAATCGGGCTCGCGCATGGTCAGCCAGCGTTGATACGCCTCAAGCCGCCACTCGAGCATCCACTCCGGCTCACCCTTCTTCTTCGAAATGAAAGAGATCACCTCGGGTGAAAGACCCTTTGGCGCTTTCTCGCTTTCGATGTCGGTGGTGAATCCGTACTTGTACTTGTCCACATCGATCGCAGCGACGCTGTCGATCGTCTCCTGAACTGCTGGCATTTTATCTCCCTCCGCACGGGTTCAAAGCCCGTAGGTTGGACCTGTTCTAGATATAGAGCGCTCCTTCATTGGCACAATCACCTTACTGATTGCACGCAAAAAACGCTCAAACGCCACGTCTGCGCCCTCAGGTCCCACGCTGACCCGCAAGGCAGCTCCTGCCACATCGTCCATGACACCCATGGCGGCGAGGACGTGGCTGGAGGCGACACTGCCTGACGAGCACGCAGCGCCTGAGGAGACGGCAATACCCTCCATATCGAGCCCAATGAGCGAAATCTCCGCGGGTATGCTGCCGACGCTGATGAGGCTTGTATTGGGAAGCCTCGGCGCATCCTGTGAAAATATTCTAGCGTCCGGCACAACGTTGAACAGGTCAGCTTCAAAGTTATCGCGCGCGGACCGCGTGTGCTGCCATGCTGAGGGATCGGCCGCGGGCGCCCCAAGGGCTGCGGCAAAGCCTGCAATGGCGGCAACGTTCTCCGTGCCGCCGCGCACGCCACGCTCTTGTCCGCCGCCCGTGATGAGTGGCGGCACCACCACACCCGCGCGGCGGATCAGCGCCCCCGCGCCAAGCGGTCCGCCGATCTTGTGCGCCGATATGGAAATTAGGTGGGCACACAGATCCCCGTGCGCGATCCGGCCAAAAGCCTGCACGGCGTCCGTGTGCAGGGTGGCACGATGCTCTTCGCAAAGGGCGAGAACGTCGCGCAAAGGCTGAACCGCACCGGTCTCATTGTTGGCCGCCATCACCGAGACAAGCGCGGGACGCTCATCTTCACCCAGCGCATGGGCAAGAGCATCGCAGTCGATCAGCCCGTCAGCGCTCACGCCCACGATGGTGATGTCGGCGGGAGAGAAGCGGCCGCCGGCCCGCACCGCGGCGTGCTCCACCGCCGACACGATCAAGCGCTCAGCGGGCTCCGTGCCGGGGCGGCGCACCCCCGGGCTGAGGGCGGTCATGTTCGCCTCGGTACCGCCGCTGGTAAAGGTCACACCGTCGGCCGGTACGCCGAAGATTTCTGCTAGGGCGCGCCGCGCTTTCTCTACGGTTGCCCGGGCCGAGCGGCCCTCCGCATGGACCGATGACGGATTGCCTCCGGCGGCGAGTGCGGCCACGGCTGCGTCGCGCGCCGCCGGCCAAAGGGGCGCCGTCGCATTCCAATCCAAATAGACCCGCTCTGACTGAGCCTCAGCCCCGCCCATGACACACCGCTTGATTGTCGCATTATGATGGATAGATATCCGTGCCTCAGCGACAGTTATGGGGCTTGAATGCCTGAGGTCATCTTCACCGGACCGGCCGGCCGCTTAGAGGGCCGCTTGCAGCCATCGTCAAATCGGCGCGCACCGCTTGCGATCGTTCTTCACCCGCATCCCCACTTCGGCGGGACGATGAACAACCCCATCATCTACGACCTCTTTTATATGTTCAAAGAGCGGGATTTTACCGTCCTGCGCTTTAACTTCCGCGGTGTGGGCCGCAGCCAGGGTGAGTTCGATCACGGCGCGGGAGAACTCGCCGATGCGGCATCCGCGCTCGACTGGCTGCAGGCCACCTATCCGGACAGTCAGGGGTGCTGGATCGCCGGCTTTTCCTTCGGCGCCTGGATCGGCATGCAGCTCTTGATGCGGCGCCCGGAGGTGGAAGGCTTCATGTCCGTGGCGCCGCCAGCCAATCTGCATGACTTTTCGTTCCTGGCGCCGTGCCCGTCATCTGGCCTGATTGTCCA
>JBCDFB010000142.1:0-7584 GCA_039178655.1 Pseudomonadota bacterium
CGATGGGCGGGGGTTTTCCCGCAGCAGCGCCTGCGCGGACATGAGCATTCCAGTGGTGCAGGCCTTGAGCGGTAACCTTTGCCGATGCACCGGCTATGAGGCCATCATCAACGCGGTGCTCTCCGCCGCGGACAACGGCGCGCGGCAGGCGGGGTAGGGACAATGCCTGTCGAATTTCGCAAAGACCTCTTCGCCGATGAGCGGGACGATGACCTAAACATCATCGGCAAGCCCGCCCAGCGGCAGGACATGATGGGCCACGTCACCGGCCGGTCACCGTTCTATGACGACCACTTGTTTGAGGGGCTTTGCCACCTGCGCTGCGTGCGCTCACCGCACCACCATGCCCGCATCCGCCGCATCGACGTGTCCGAGGCGGAAAAGATGCCCGGCGTGCGGCGCGTGATCCTGGGCAAGGACGTTCCGACCAACTTCAACACGCTGCTATCTCTGCTCGACTTTGGGCTCGACGATGAGGAGCTCCTGTCCACCCAGAAGGTTTCCTACAAGGGCGAGCCGGTTGCCGCTGTGGTGGCCGACACCGAGCGGCAGGCGCGGGAGGCGGTGGCTGCCATCCGTGTGGACTACGAGCCGCTTCCCGCAGTGCTCGACCCGGAAGAAGCGTTGCGGCCAGGCGCACCCTCGGTCAATCCCACCTATCCGAAGAATGTTTTTGTCTACCACGGCAAATACGACCATCAGAAACTGCGCTACGGTGATGTTGAGGCAGGCTTTCGTGATGCCGACCAGGTCATCACCGGCCGCTATCAGATGAGCCCTATCGAGCAGGCGCCCATGGAGACTTGCGGGGCCATCGCGGCGCCGGAGCAAAATGGCCGTTTTGCCTGTTACACCTCGACGCAAGGGCTGTTCTTTTCGCTGGGCACGTCGGCAAAGCTGTTGGATATTTCATCCGCCCGCCTTCACTTCATCGGCGGCACCGTGGGCGGCGGCTTCGGCGGCAAAGTGGATTCCCTTCACGAACCGCTGGCGATCCTCGGCACCATGCTCACCGGCCGGCCCGTCAAGTATCAATTCGACCGGGCCGAAGAGATGCAGGTGGGCGCCCCACGCGGGGCGGAACGCTGGTACGTCACCGACGGGGTGATGAATGACGGGCGCATCGTTGCGCGAAAGCTCGTCGGCTACTTCGACGCCGGCGCAACCACCCGCCTCACCTCCTACGCGGTGATCAAGTGCGTGGGTCATTTGCCGGGGCCGTACACGATCCCGAACGTTTATGCCGACGTCTACTGCGTATTCACCAATCGAACGCCCGCCACGGCCATGCGCGGCTTCGGTGTGACGGGCGTGGATTTTGCCATCGAGAGCCACATGGACGTGTCGGCCCGCCAGGTGGGCATCGACCCCATCGCCTACAGGATCATCAACGCCTACCGCGACGGGGACATGAAGGCGCACCGCCGCGTAGCCGGAAACTGTGCGGTGATTGAGTGTTGCCAGGTGGTGGCGGAAAAGGCGGGCGTGCGGCTCTCTCCAGCTTTGCTGGCCGCGGCATCCATGAGGGATGGCGGCGGCCAGCGGGGCCAGATCCCGAACTACACCGCGACTGACGAGAACGGGCGGATCGAGGGCTACGCGGCGCAAGGCTACGGCAGGTCCGAAAAAGCGTCGGATCGCGCGGGTTCACGGGACGAGCCGCAGCCGGCGCCACCACCGGCCCGCGGGCCCGTGCCGGAGCGCACGCCGGAGCCGAGAATAGGTGCGGGCAGCGCGCGAGATGGCGCCCCGGAGAGAGTACCGGAGCCGGCCGGCGCAGCGCCTGTGGCGCCGAGCCCTGCCGAACGGCGCACTGAGCCGCGCCGTGCGCCAAACCGCTTCTCTTCCATTTCGGGGCTTCGTCGGCGCTAGAGCATCCTGCGCCCGGTTGGGCGCAGATAAGATGCTCGACCCTTTGATTTGAGGGCGTGGCCTAGCGCACCGATCACGGTTGGCGGCGGATGGTCCTCGCGCTCGCGGCGGCGCGCTGCCCTCGCGCCTGCGGTGGTGCACGTATCGGCAATGCGGCGACGCCGCTTGCCGGCAAAGGTTGCGCAGCGTAGGCCATCCCCATGTCTCACGCAGCGACAGACGGGCGAATGGACGCCGACGCCATCAAGGGTATGGCGCTCATGATCGGCGCTGCGTTTGTCATGCCCTCGCTGGATGCGGTCGCCAAACTGCTCAGTGTGACGCTGTCACCGGGCCAAATCGGGTTCATGCGCTTCGGGCTGCAAACGCTGGTGCTCGCCATTGCGCTTCCGGCGTTCGGCCGCGCGATCGTGACGCCTGCCGTGCGTGCAGCTTTCCCTCGCCTTGCCCTTGCCGGCGCGTTCATGACCACCGCCACGCTTTCGTTCTTTTGGGGCCTGCAGCAGCTCCCCCTCGCCAACGCCATCGTGCTCATTTTCGTGGCGCCGCTCTTCCTCACACTCTACGGCGCGCTGTTTTTGGGCGAGAAGGTGGGCCCGCACCGCTACGGCGCGGTTGCAGTGGGTTTTCTTGGCGCACTGATCGTTATCCGCCCGAACTTTTTGATGTTCGGCTATGCGGCGCTTCTGCCGCTCATCGCGGCGGCCTGTTTTGCCGCGCTGATGGCGACCGTGCGTTCCATCCGCCACAGCATCGACGGCCTGCGCACTCAACTGGTGTCAGGCGGGATTGCGACTTTCTTCTTCGCGGTCGCCCTCTTGGTGGCCATCCCGTTTCACGTTCCACCACTTACGCTCGACTGGCCGAGTATCGAGGTGCTTCCGCTTATCTTGCTCCTCGGCCTCCTCGGTACAATCGGCCAGGCTATGCTCACCTTCGCCGCGCGGTTTGCTGAGGCTAGCCTCATCGCGCCGTTTCAGTATGTGGAGATCGTCGCCGCCACCGTGCTCGGCTATCTGATCTTTTCTGAGTTTCCCGACCCGCTGACCTGGCTCGGCGCCGCCATCATCCTGGCCGCGGGGCTCTATACCATCCACCGGGAACGCAAGCGCGCCCTCCTCAGGAAGCCCTCAGTGCCCCTCGGCTGAAGGCCGCGGCGTTTGAGACCAAAAGGATTGCGCCTGCCGTCCCATCCGGCAACATGGCGCACGGGCGAGGGGGCTGTCATGGCAATCCACAAGGGCCGCGGCTTCGCGGCAATCAATTATCCCATCGGCATGAACCTGGGTGGGGATCCGAGCCAAGCGCTTGTGCATTCCAATCCGGACGGCAAATTCATGGTCGCCCTCTCCTCCATCGACCTTGGGCAGGGCATGAAGTCGGTTACACGGCAGATTGCGGCCGAAACGCTCGGCGTCCCCCTGGACGACGTTTACGTGGATACTGCCGACAGCGACACTGGCCCCCACTGCATGGGCTCCTTCGCCTCCCGCGGCACGCACCGGGTGGGGAACGCTGTGATTGCGGCGGCAAAGGAAGCGCGCGCGGTGATGATGGAGGCCGCGGCAGAGGAGCTGGAGGTCAACGCCGCCGACCTTGTGACGGACGGGAAGGGCAACATCCACGTGAAAGGTGCGCCGAGCCGGTCCATCACCACGGGTGAGGCGAGCGCGGCCGCCCAATTCAAGCACGGCAAGACCGTGTCGGGTCGCGGCATCTTCCTTATCCCGCTGTCGGAGGTGGACCCGGAAACCGGCGAGATGTCTCCGGTCTCCTGCTACGCCCATGCGGCGATGATGGTTGACGTGGAAGTTTGCGATGAGACGGGCGACGTGGTGGTGACGGAAATGAACTCCGCCTACGAGGTGGGCCGCGCGCTGAACCCGAAACTCGTCGAGCAGCAGCTTACCGGCGGTGCATGGATGGGGATGAGCCATGCCCTTTATGAAACCACCGAGCCCTACTACCCCGATCGGCGCGAAGGGCCTGAAGACTTCAATCACTACCTCATGCCCGGCCCCGGTGACATCGCGCCCCACAACATTGCGGTCCTGGAGCGCCCAGCGCCGGACGGTCCCTACGGCGGCAAGGGGCCCGGCGAAATGTGCGCCAACCCCGTGCTTCCCGCGGTGGCGAACGCGGTGTTCGACGCGGTGGGCGTGCGCGTCACCGATCTTCCCATTACGCCTGAAAAGGTGCTGCGGGGGATCCGTGACAATGGCGGTGCGCGCAAGCCTCCGGCCGGGCGGATGCCTTAGGGCGGTTTCCGATCAAATGGGATCCTTTGATTGGGAGAAACCGCCAGCTTTTCAAAGGGACGGGCATCTGGCTTGCGCCGCAAGCGGCGCGAAATGCCCTAGCGCAAGAGGCCGTGAGATGACGGCGATCTAGTGGCTGTCACCCCCGTCATCAGCGGAATTGCCGGGCCGGCCGATCTGGCGGAGGCCTTGCGCGATGCGCAGTACCTGGCCGGAGAAGACCTTTCCACGGCCGCATATCTGGCGCTTGCGCTGGGCAAACCGCTCCTCCTGGAAGGGGCGCCAGGGGTTGGCAAGACGGAAGGGGCAAAGGCCATTGCCTCCATCCTCGGCCGCCAGCTTGTCAGACTGCAGTGCTATGAGGGGATCGACGCTTCCGCCGCGCTTTACGAGTGGAATTATCCCCGCCAGATGCTCGCCATCCGCCAGGCCGGAAACGAATACGTCAACATCTATGCTGACGACTTTCTGGTGGCCCGCCCCATGCTGGAAGCGCTGCGCCACCCTTCAGATACCGTCCTTCTCATCGACGAGATCGACAGGGCCGATCACGAGTTCGAAGCGTTTTTGTTGGAGTTCTTGTCTGATTTCTCCATCTCGATCCCGGAGACGGGGACCGTGCGTGCGGAGGTGCAGCCGGTTGTCATCCTCACATCGAACCGCACCCGTGAGTTGCACGAGGCGCTGCGCAGGCGCTGTGTCTACCACTATATCGGCTATCCCGACGCTGCGCGCGAAGCGACCATTGTGATGATGCGCGCCTCCACCGTAACGCGGGAGACGGCGGCAAAGGTGGTGCGCGCGGTGTCGGCCCTGCGTGAGGAGCCCCTCGCCAAGGCGCCGGGGGTTGCCGAAACCGTTGAATGGGCTGAGGCGGCGACGCTCCTCAACACCCAAGGATCCACGTGGCCGCTTGCCTTTCGCCGGGCCATCGGCGTTTCGCTGAAGGCCCAGGCCGATGTGACCGTCCTGGCCGACCGCCTCGACGCGTTGATCGACGACGCTGTGGCCTGAAGCCTGGTGACTGAGCCGTCCCCTTCATCCATGTCCCGGCCGGTCGCCGTGCCGCGCGCTGCCATGCCGCTTCTCACGTTTGCGCCGCTTTTGCGGGCCAACGGTTTTCCCGCCTCGCCTGACCAATCCCAGAGCTTTGTCACCGCGGTGGGCCTGCTTGGTCCGAGGCGGATGGACGACCTTTACCGGGCCGCTTGCGCCATCTTCGGCCCCGCGCCGGACCGCATAGACGCGTTCGACGCGCTTTATCGGGCGCACTTTCTCGGCCAGAGCCTCAGCGCGCCTGCACCGGGACCGGAAGAGGAACAGGCGTTCGAGCCGGAGGACGGCGCGGCGGAGCTCTTCGACCCTACGGAGGAGAATACTTCGGGGGCGGAGGCGACGGCGGTGGAATCCCTTTCAGGACGCAGCTTTTCCGCGCAGGAGGAGGTTGAGGCCCTGCGCCGTTTCCGCCGCATGGCACAAGGCCGCCTGCCGCGCCGCACGTCCCGGCGGCTGCGGACCGCGCGCCAAGGAACGCGGCCGCACCTTCGCAGAGCCTTGAAAGACGCCGTCAAGCGCGATGGGGAGCTTTTGACGCTTCCCGTTCAAAAGCGTCGTACAGCGCAGCGGCGCCTTCTGGTGCTCATCGACATCTCCGGTTCCATGAAAACCGAGACGGACCGGTCGCTGCGTTTTGCCCATGCGTTGATGGGGGTGGCGGACCGCTGCGAGGTCTTCACCCTCGGCACGCGGCTGACGCGTATCACGCGCCCGCTCAAGCTGAAACATCGCACCGCCGCCATGGAGGGTGCCTCCGCAGTGGTGTCGGACTGGGACGGCGGGACACGGCTTGGAGACGCGCTCGCGGCGTTCTTGTCTGTCCCGCGCTACGCCGGCTTTGCCCGCTCTGCCTGCGTCATCGTCCTTTCCGACGGGCTGGAGCGCGGTGAGCCTGCGCCGCTTGTCTCGGCCGTAGACCGGTTGTCCCGCCTCGCCTGGCGCATTCTGTGGCTGTCGCCGCTTGCCGCAGACCCTTCCTACCGCCCGCAAACCGAAGCGATGCGCCACATTGCGCAGATGGTGGGCAGGATCGGCAGCGGCGCTTCGCTGCCCGCCGTGGTGGACGAGGTGCTGAACGTGGCAAGGCCGGTATGAAGATCATCGACGCACACCATCACATTTGGCGCCGCGCCGATCTTCCTTGGCTGCTCGGCCCCACGCAGCCGCGCATCTTCGGCCCCTATGACGGCATCAAGCGGGATTATTCCATCGGCGAGTTCGTCGAGGATGCCGTGCCGTGCGGCGTGACGAAGTCGGTCTACGTGCAGGCGAACTGGGCCCCAAACTGGTTCTTGGACGAGGTGCGCTTCGTCACCCGCGCATCAGAGGCGAGCGGTTGGCCCCACGCCATCGCAGCCTATTGCAACATGCTGCAAGAAGATGCGCGGGCAGACCTTGAAGCGCTTGCAGCTTTTCCGCTGGTGCGCGCGGTCCGGCACCAGATGCACTACCACCATAATCCGCAGTATCGCTTCGCGCCTGGGCCGGAGGTGGTGGGGAGCGATACGGTGGTGAGGAACGTCGGGGCGCTCGCAGACTATGGATTTGCGTTCGAGCTACAAGTCTTCACGCCCCAGACGCCTGCGGCGCTCAGATTGGTGGACGAATGCGCGGACGTCACGTTCATTCTGCAGCACGCGCTGATGCCGGAGGACCGGTCAGAGGCGGGGATCACCCGATGGCGCGAGGCCCTGCAGTCGTTCGCCGCCCGGCCGAACGTTGTCTCCAAGCTGTCCGGCTTCGGGACCTTCATTCACCGCAACGATCCGGTGCACATTGCAGACATCGTCACCGACGCTCTCGACATCTTCGGCCCGTCCCGATGCCTGTTCGGCTCGAACTTTCCCATTGAGAAGCTGTGGACGCAGTACGCGCCGCTTCTGAGCGCAGTGCGCGATGCGCTCGCCGCGTTGCCGGAGGAGGACCAGGCCGCAGTGCTCCACAACACCGCCGCAAACGTTTACCGGATCTGAGCGGCCGCCCACGCCATTGCAGCGAGGGCATCTTCATCCGCGCCCGGCGGAGCGGTGAATTGAACGGCAAGGCCGTTGAGCGGGGCAACCGCAACGGGAAGATCGGCAACACTCGCCCACACGGTTAAGCGGATGTTTGCGTTCGTGATGTGCTCGCGAACGCCGCGAAGCCGCACGCTTGTGGCATGGCGGCCGGCAGGCGCCATGGGGAGGACGGGTGAAAGGAGGATGTGCTCGCCCAGTGCGCTGCGGATGACTGACCGGGCTTTGGCGACGGTATTCCTTGCGCGGGTAACGTCGTACGCGGTCAGCTCCCTTGCGGCCTGCAATGCAACCGCGGCCGCGGGAGGGAAGCCGAACGGGTCGCGCACAAAATCCTTGCGGTAGACGCGCGTTGCTTCGGCACACACGATGACGGAGTGGGC